>DASZVM010000613.1:0-7789 GCA_035547295.1 Puia sp.
GGAAATCGTCGTTGAGCAAGGGGTCGCCTTCATTACGATCGGCGAATTCATCTTCCCTGGCTTTGGCAACCTGGGCCAGGTAGTAAAAAATATCTTCTTTCAGGGGAAGCAGGCGGCTATTCCAGCTCTGGATCATCGACCTTATGGCTCCATCCTCGAATAATATCGTGCCTGCCACCGGGTGCTGCAGATCAAAGGCATCACCCTTCATCAATATCCCGGCTATTTTCAGTTTTAATTCATCTCCATCCCAGAGGTTGGAGTCTTTTGCCTCATAGCTTAAACAATACTTTGCCATAGAATGTACGATTTATAAATATCCGGCGGCATATGTCATATACAATAGGCCGGATGTCCGTGCTGTGAAGGTAATAAATCTTTTATCTTTACCGCCTTATGGTTTACAAAGTCATCGGTCTTATGAGCGGCAGCTCCCTTGATGGACTGGATATCGCTTATGTACATTTGCAGGAGAGCGCTTCGACGATAAAAAATGGTTCCCGGAAATGGGAATATACCATCCTGCATGCGGACTGTTATCCTTATACGGAGGAATGGCGGGAAAAGCTGGCCACTGCCCGGGATCTGCGAGCCGGCGAGTATTTGTTGCTGCACGTAAGATTCGGTCATTACCTGGGCGAGCAGGTGCTGCGTTTTATAGATGCGCACAATCTTCATTATCAGGTGCAGCTGATAAGCAGCCATGGACACACTACGTTCCATTCACCGGAAAGAAAGATGACGGCCCAGCTGGGAGATGGTGCTGCGCTTGCCGCCGCTGCGAAGATCAATGTGGTCAGCGATCTCAGGGCCATGGACGTTGCCCTGGGCGGACAGGGTGCGCCTATCGTGCCGGTGGGAGAAAGGATGCTATTGGGAGACTATAGCTTTTTTTTGAATTTGGGAGGGATTGCGAATATTTCGGGCGCTTCCGTCGCCTTCGACGTGTGCCCGGCTAACCGGGTCCTGAATGGGCTGGCGGCGCTGGTGGGGAAAGAGTATGACGAGAATGGAAGCCTGGCAGCCAGGGGACAGGTGGATGATGGACTTTTACGTCAGCTGAATGAATTACCTTATTACAGTCAGCCATATCCGAAATCGCTGGCCAATGAATTCGGGACGGAGACGGTGCTGCCGATGGTGCGGTTGGCGATGGAAGGCGTGGGTCAGCCCGCTGAAGGAAGGGGACTGGCAGCTGGAGGGGGTATTTCCGTGGATGATGCTTTGCGTACGTATGTGGAGCATATTGGTGTACAGATATGCCGGGCTGTGGAGGGATTGCGGGGCGGGGTATCGGGGGCGGCAAAGATGCTGGTCACGGGTGGCGGGGCGCATAATAAGTTCTTAATAGACCGTCTCGGGGAGTTGCTGGCACCTCTTGGTGTTGAAGTGGTTGTACCGGATCCACAGCTGGTAAATTATAAAGAGGCGCTGGTGATGGCCCTCATCGGAGTATTACGCTGGCGGGAGGAGAATAATGTATTTGCTTCGGTCACGGGGGCGTCACGTGATAGCATCGGCGGGGCAGTGTGGATCGGGCAGGAGGCGTGACTGCACTCATATTGCAGATAGATCCTACAATATATATGATCGTTGAAAAGTAACATAATTACTGTCGAAAGTTACACTTCCTGATTTGGAGGTGAGGTTTCCTCTTTCGTAACTTGAATGGGTGATTCGGACAACAATGTTATGGCACTACGGTTTTTGTTCACCATTTAAAACAGACAGTTTATGAAAAGCAAGATCCCCGGGTTTTTGGCCGTTGTGCTAGCCCTAAGTTTATCTGCGTTTACGAGCCTGCATAAGCCTCAGCAAAGCGGGTATTATTGGTTCCCTCTAAATTCTTTCTCGGGTGCTCCACAGCCCGTGAGCACTTTGACCTATCTGACGTATGATCCGTATTACTGTACCAACTGGGCCCCCGGAGGTTATTGCTCCGGCGCTTTTACCTCTTATTCAGGGACCCCTGGGGCGTATACTGCTGCCGGTACCGAGATGCTGGTTCATTTTAGTATGTTCCATTAAATACATACTACCGGGTATTCTGTGGCATGCCGGGATTAAATGACAATACATAACCAGGAATGGGTAATACCCATCGCGGGTCGTTCGGAGGAAGCGTATACAAAATTCCTTCGACCATGCGCGTCAATGTATGGGCAGTCCGGTCATTCTTATTCAGTCTCCGAAGGTCGCTCCATCGGAGTCCCCGATAAATAAGCTCCTTCCTTCTTTCCTGAAGTATCTGCTGTAATGCATCATCCGCATCTATGGCGATATAAGGAGTAAAAGTACCGGCTGCCCATCTTGTTTCCAGAAGATGGTTCAAGTCGGTCATAGCGGCATTTATATTACCTGCTCTTGCAAGACATTCGCTCCGGATGAGGTAAATTTCATCCGTGGCAATGCCGCTGAAGCAATAGCCGTCCTGGTCATATCTGCCGAAGAAATAATCGCCATATTTAAAAAAGAGATCCTTACGGAGATCATTAGGTTGATAGCTGCGAAAGAGCAGGCTGTCCGTATGCGACCGGTAGGTAGCGGCAGGGCCGCTGGAAAAGTATGCCGCGCTGAAGATCACTTCCGGGTTCCACCGGTTGAAGGGAAATAAAGACGTCTTTGAAAGTGTATCATAGCGCATGAGCGCCGGCCGTAGCTGCAGGCAGGAGTCAGCGTAACGTAATGCCTGAGAATAGTTGCGGGCGCTAAGGAATATCCTTGCAAACAGTCCATATACGGCAGCTAATGAGGGACGTGTCGGCAGCCAGTTTGAATCTTTGGACAGCAGGGACCGGGCGGCCCGTAAATCGCTTAGTATCTGGTCATAGGTTTGCTGAACCGTTGCCCTGGAAAGCCTTTCATTTACATCTGTCGACAGACGCAGGGGAAGGCCCTCATCGGTGACGGACGTACTGCTGTCATATGCCTGACAGAATACCTCAGCTAAACTATAGAAGGCATAGGCCCGGAAAAAAAACGCAGCTCCTTTGATTGAATTCAAAGTGGACAGCTGGTTGCCGGCCGTCATTACAGTCAACGCCTCCAATACCCCATTGGCAGTAAGGACCACTCTGTATGGCAGGTCCCAGTCGGGGGATTCGTCGCCGGTGGGGATATCCCGTGCCCAAATAGCAGCCTGCTGACTGGCGGAAGAATACATATCAAACTGGGTGGAATCGATATAGTAATCATCGGATCCTATTTCGGGCATACAGGGATAACCAGCGTTCCCAAAGCCGTTCATTACCCTGTCATCATCCAGCAGCCGCTGGCAATCCTGCGGCGACGATGGGATCAGTAAAGAATTGTCGGGCTTAGCGTGTAAGAAAGAGGCCTTTTTGCAGGCGTAGACAGGCATCCATAGCAATATAAAAATGTACAAATAATTGGAATAGCGCATGAGATCATTTTTAAAGGATTAATAGGTCAGGGTGAAGCCGAAAGTAAAGACAGGACCAAACCTGGGAACGTTATTAAAATCAGGATCGATGCCGGATTTGCCGGCTTTCCACAGCAATCCCAGCTGGGAGGCAAAAAAGAATAATTTCAATTGTTGAAAGCGGAGGCCTTTCCAGCTGAAATTCTCTCTGCTATAGCTGAGCTGGGCATCTTGCAATCCGATGTTATCAGCCTTGTCTGCCATAATCGTGGAATTTCCATATACAAGGTCTCTTGCGGCGCCGGCTGTATAACTGATGGAGGGGACATTCGTATGCAGCTCATCTCCGGGTTTTTGCCAGCGCCGGGAAAAGCTCTTATGACCAGTCCAGTTGTTCAAAAGCTGATCGTAGCTGAGGGCCGGGGTCCTGAAATAATAACCGAGCTTATAGCCGACAGTGCATGATAATGAAAACCCATCCCATGTAAAAGTATTTTTGAGCGAACCAAAAACAGTAGGCCGTGCAGGTCCCACATATACCATGCTATCGATGCTGGTGTTCTCATAGATCGACCCCCATTCCTTGCTGCGGGCGCCCTGATAAACAAAAGTAGGATCACCTGTTTGCGGGTCAAGGCCTGCCCATTTATACGCATAGAGGGAATACAACGGTCTGCCCGATACGGCGTTTGGATAATCGGTCCCGAGATAGATATTACCCGTACCTTCGATAGAGGAGAGTTTTGTGACGCGTGAAAATGCGTACCCTAATGTAAAATTGCTGGTCCACTGCAGCTTTCCCCGGAGATTATGGCTTACTAGGTCTATATCGACACCGTTGGTTCTCATACGGGCCGAATTCCTGAAAGCGGTGACAATGCTTCCGGGGTTTTGAATACCACCGAGTGTGGGGTCAACCGGTACCTGCGCCATCAGATCGTAAGATAATTTTGTGTAAAATTCCAGACTGCCGGAAAGTGTATTATTCTTCGTCGCGAAATCTATGGCGCCATTTGATGTTTTTACTATCTCCCAGCGCAGATTGGTATTGGGCAGCGTTTGGATATAAGCGAAAGGATAAGGCGTTCCCGTGATCCCTATAGCGCCGGCAGCTGCTGTCATATAAGCCGTGGATTGCCGGGCAATATTGCCGCTGGTGCCCATGGACCCACGGAGAACGAGGCTCGACAGCCAATCAGCGGAAAAGAAGCCCTCGCGGTCTACATGCCAGGCGAGACCGGCAGACCATAGGGGAGCCCATTTGTCATTCGTAGCGTTACCGAAAAGGTTTGCAGCATCCCTGCGGACACTGCCGGACAAAGTATACCGGTTCAAATAGGTATAGCTGCCGTTCACAAATGCGCTGAGAAAATGATCGGTCTTCTTATTCCCGCCGGAGATGGAAGGGATCGTCCGCGGATCACCTATCATGAAAGGGATATAGATACGGTTGTAGTCGATGGTGGCGGATGCGCCGGTATTATCAATGCCATATCTGCGACTGCTGCCGGTGACGGTGACTGCGCTTTTTATTTCTCCCCCTCCGATGACCGACAGATCATGGTCGGCACCCCAGCTCTTATGGTAACTTAGCTGGGCCCTCGCCTGGTGCGTGGTCAATATCCGGCTGCTGGCATCCTCAATACCACCCCGGGGTACCGGATAGGATAAAAGCCCTGTACCAGGATCCTGTTGAATAAAGTTGTTTATGAGGTCCCGTGTAAAATAAGACTCGTCCTTGTGGAGATCGCTGACATTGTTCCTTTCCTGTTGAAACTGATATTTGATGTCCAGCTGCCAGGGGGATGATAGTCTATATTGCAGCCCCAGGTTTACCGCATAGTTTTGCGTGCCGGTCTTGTTCCTTTCCTGTGCGATATCCTGCACGGGGTAATAAGCGTCATCCCGGAAACCCATTGAAGTAAGATATTCCAGGTAATCGGGGTTATAATCTCCGTATATAGGCAGCGGATGGCCCTGGTTGTCCATCAACCGGGCATATGGGTAAAACCCCTTTGCTCCTCTGTTGCTGCTGTATTTAGATCCGGGGTTGCTGCCGCGGACATTCAGGATAGACGCATAACTTATCCCGGCAGATAGCTGCAGCTGAGGACCTATCCAATAATTTATCTTTATGCGGCTGGTCAATCGCGTGTCGCTGGCTCCTACGAGGTTACCCGTATCCCTGTCCAACCCGATCGACCCAAAATAGTTCAGCTTCGATGTCTGTCCGCTCACCTGGGTAAAGATCTGTCTTACGAATGAGTTTTGGTAGAGGTATTTTTTTATGTCGCTGCGGACATCATATTTTTTCATATCCTCGATACGGGCATCGGCTTCCTGATGCGAAACCCTCCCCTGGTCGGCCGCATGCAAGAGCCAGACCACTGGGGTTACGGGTGCATAGTCAACACCTCCATGAAAATTTGACGCATAATAACCATTTCCGGTAAGCTTCTTTTTCAAGCTCTATGAATTCGGGGCTCGAAATGGAAGGGATGTTAAAAATATCGGGTCTGCTCCTAAAGCTTAAGCTATTGCTTGTAAACCAGCGAGGACCGCCCTGTTTTCCTTTTTTGGTAGTGATGACGATAACTCCATTGCCGGCCCTTGCTCCCCAGATGTAGGTAGCTGCGGCATCCTTAAGGATCGTAACGCTTTCTACATCGTTAGGGTTTATAGTATTGATATCGCCATCGTAAGGAAAATTGTCTACCACATATAAGGGGTTGGCATCGGCATTAATAGTACTATATCCACGGATACTTACTTCAAGCTGTGAGCTTCCGTCGGCAGCCTGGTTTTTCCGGTTGAACACCACGCCTGAGGCAAAGGGATCGATACGTTCCAATATAGTTGGGGCCGGATTGTTTTGCAGCTGACTTTGAGCGATGAATGCAAAGGAGCCTGTAGCGCTGGCCCGGAACTTCGATTCATATCCGGTGCTGATGACCTCTTTTGCTTTCAGATTGTCCACCTTGTCTTTCATTGAAATAACCAGGGTCTGACTATCCGTGATCTTTTTTTCGACTGTCTGTACATTCACACCCGTAAGCTCGATCATTGTATTGACGGGTATATTCTTAAGTACGAATACGCCGTGCTCATCACTCTGGGTCCTGTAACGGGTGTGCTTTATATGCACGGTGATGCCCGGCAGCCGTTGGCCCCTTTCATCCATTATGCGACCTTCTACCCGTTGCAATGTGACAGCTGCAACCGATGATGCAGGTAGGGTATCTTTCATACTCAGCAGGATGACCCTGTGATCCTTTTCGCTAAGGGAGTAGACCATTCCATATTTTGGTAGCTGCGCGTCAAGGAATTGCTGGAAAGGCATATCTTTGAACCCTGCCGGAACGGTACGTCTTAATGCAGCGCGATCCCCTAAGAAATTAAAATAGCAATGCGCCTGCTCAAAAACTGAATAGATAATTGTTCGCAAGCTGGCCTGCTCGTCTTTGAATGAAACTTTTTGCGCCCGGGCAGGGTACGTGGAAAGCAGGCAAAACGGTAGTGTCAGGCACACGCCGGCGATAAGGCGCATGCCCCTTAAAAAAATTTTCATGATAAATTTTTAGTTTTTTTAATAGAGTTCCTTAACCATTCTTATAGGTTAACCAAATGGATAGGAACTGTCTGCAGTGATACGTCTTGGCATACTGAGATTGGTTTATTTAAAGCATGCGTTCACCGGGTAATAAGTATCTTATTGCCCTGGAAAGCAAAATGAAATGCATCATGGTTGCGGCAAAGATCCTCTAACAACAAGGGCAGGGGGCCACGAGGAAAAACACACTCAAATTCACCGGCACGTTTGAAATCCTGCACCTCTATTTCCACATTGTACCAGCGGGTGATCTGTCGCATTACCTGTGGAAGGTCTCCTTCGAAATAAATGGAATCTCTTTTCCAGGCATTGGAATAGCGGGCCTCGATGTCTTTAGAAATATCCCATGATCCGTCTTTCCCGGCGATCAATTGTTCACCGGGGTGCAGGATATCTGTCTTGTTGCCTATACTGACGAACACCTTGCCGGTGAGCAACGTCGTCCGGATATCAGGGTCATCGGGGTAAGCCGAAATATTGAAATTGGTTCCCAGTACTTTCACGGTATATTCTTTCCCATTCTGGGTAGAATGTACAATAAAGGATTTCGTATTTTTTTCAACTTCGAAGTATGCTTCTCCTGTGAGATATACATCCCTGGAGGCGCCGGAAAAGGCGGGGGGGAAACGTAAGGAAGATGCATTGTTCAGCCATACCATCGAACCATCCGGTAACGTCACGCTGAACTGTCTTCCGCGAGGCACCTTCAATGTGTCATAGGCTATTTGATCCGTCCTGTCTGCTCTTGCCGGAAAGATGGTTTGCGCAGCGGCATAGTCTATATGACCATTGTCTGT
>DASZVM010000614.1:0-4093 GCA_035547295.1 Puia sp.
CACCAATGCTGAAAGTTTTACGCTCATAATTGTTAGTGTTGGTAAATGGGGGTTTAAGTGTTTTGATTACATTTCATTTCGAAACCTAATAATCCAAAAAGGAAACAAAACGAAACCAAACCTATTCAAAAAGGGAATATCCACAAAATTTAATCGGCTATTTGAAAGAGAATTAAAGTTAAGTTAACCTACATTAAAATGTAATTAAATGGTTTTAAAAACTAATTATAAAATCTCATGTATATATATTATTGAATTTTAAATATTTACAATAAAGATTTCGTCTCGTAACCCTCATATTATTTATTATTTCATTTCATTTTCCCTCATATCTTGTCCCTAAATGTTTGAATTTTGCAATTATTGGTTTGAAGCGTATAACAATCCCCCTTCCCCGTCATCCTACATTTGGGGTATCAAAACCACCGATCATATGGATAGCAAAAAAGTATGGTTTATTACAGGCGCTTCTCATGGCCTTGGATTGGCCTTCGTGCGGCAGCTGCTGGAAAGAGGCGATCAGGTGGCTGCTACCACCCGGTCACTCGCCGGACTTTCCCGGAACATCACCGCCCTTGCGGGGAACTTCCTGCCCATGCAGGTGGATCTCACGGACGAGGGGGCAATAGAACAGGCTATTGCCGCCGCTTATGAAACCTTTGGCCGTATCGACGTAGTCGTAAACAATGCGGGCTTCGCCGTTCATGGCACAGTTGAAGAGTTAGGACCGGCGGTCATCGACAGGTGTTTTGCCATCAATACGGTGGCGCCCATTACAGTCATGCACAAGGTATTGCCCTATCTGAAAAAGCAGGGCTCGGGATACATCCTCAATATATCCTCCTTGTCGGCCTGTGCTTCAGCCACCGACATCGATCTGTACGCGGCGGCCAAACATGCCATCCTGGGCGTATCGGACTGCATCATGGAAGAGATAGACGATCCGGGCATACACATTACAGTCGTGGCCCCCGCCGCCTTTCAGACACAGCTCTGGGCAAGGGAATATTTTACCCTGGAGGACGTACGGCTCAACGACCATGATGAGATCGCCGCGGGGTTTATCCGGCTGGCGGGCGATCCTGAGCCACCCCGGATATTATTGCTGGACAATCATTCCGAACACAATTTGAAGATCCAAAAGCATACAAACAATGAAGTACAATTTGTTAGGTAACACAGGGCTCAAGGTCTCCGAGCTTTGCCTGGGCACCATGACCTTTGGCGGCCAGGGTTTCTGGTCGGTCATCGGCACCCTGCCCCAGGACGCAGTGGACACGCTGGTCCGGCAGTCCATAGATGCAGGTATCAACTTTATCGATACGGCCAACGTATACAGCGAAGGGGTAAGCGAGCAGATGACCGGGACGGCGATACGCAACCTGGGTCTGCGCCGCGACGACCTCATCATCGCCACAAAAGTAAGAGGCAAGGTAGGCGAAGGACCCAACCAGATAGGGCTTACCCGCAAGCACATCCTCTACCAGGTGGAAGAAAGTCTCCGGCGTCTTCAGACGGATTATATCGACTTATATCAGATACATGGCTTTGATGCGCTTACGCCCCTGGAAGAGACCCTTGCTGCCCTGGATACGCTGGTCACCAGCGGGAAGGTGCGTTACATCGGCTGCAGCAATCTGTCGGCCTGGCACATCATGAAGGCCCAGGGTATCTCCCGGCTGCATGATTACGCTAAGTTCGTTTCACTGCAGGCCTATTATACCATTGCGGGAAGGGACATCGAGCGGGAGATCGTACCTTTATTAAAGGACCAGAAAATGGGACTGATGGTGTGGAGTCCTTTGGCAGGAGGTTTGCTCAGCGGCAAGTACACCCGGCATACCTCTCCGGAAGATGGCCGCCGCGTCAGCTTCGACTTTCCGCCGGTGAACAGGGAAAAGGCCTATGATATCGTGGATGTCATGGGGGAGATCGCAAAGACAAAGAATGTATCCGTAGCACAGGTAGCGCTTGCCTGGCTGCTCCATCAACCCGTGGTAACCACTATCATCATCGGCGCCAAAAACCCTCAGCAGCTGGACGACAACCTCAAGGCCATCCACGTGAAGCTGGACCCCTCCGACCTGGAAAAGCTGGACACGGTCAGTAAGCTTGTCCCTGAATATCCCGGCTGGATGCTGGAAAGACAAGGCGCGGATCGTAAATAAAATAAACAACAGCAATGTCGAACGTAGAGACTATCGCAGACTTCTATCGCAATAAATGCATGGGCGTCCCGGACAACCTGGAAAGGGAAATAGGACACTTCAACGCATTCAAAATGGATGAGCTTTATCATACGGCAAAACCTGTCCGTTATACCCGCCGCGATTACTATAAGATCTCGCTTATACGCGGTCATTACATTTATCATTACGCCGATAAAAGCCTGGAGGTCGCGGGGTCGACATTGCTGTTCTTTAACCCCCGCGTCCCTTATACGTTCGAACATGTGGGGCCCGAAACGCCCTTCTCCGGCTACTTCTGCATCTTTAAGGAAGAGTTCTTCAGCGAGCATTTGCGTCTCAGCCTGCGCGAGCTGCCCATGTATGCACACGGCGGCAAGCCGGCCTATATGCTGGATCAGGTACAGGATAAGAATATCAGCAATGTTTTTGAAAAAATGCTGGAGGAGCTGCAGTCGGATTATCGATTCAAATTCGATCTTATCCGCAACTACATCATGGAGATGGTGCACTATGCGCTGAAGATGCAGCCGGCAGAGGCCCTCTACCAGCACACGGATGCCAATTCAAGGATCACGGCTGTGTTTACCGAGCTGCTGGAGCGTCAGTTCCCCATCGAATCGCCTTCCCAGCAGTTTGCTCTCCGCAGCGCCAGCGATTTTGCCCAGCAGCTGAATGTGCATGTCAATCATCTTAACCGCGCGATAAAGCTCAGCACAGGCAAGACCACCACCTCGCATATTTTGGAAAGACTTGCCAGCGAGGCAAAGGCCCTTTTGCGGCATACGGACTGGAATATCTCCGAGATCAGCTATTGTCTGGGTTTTGAAGAGCCTGCGCACTTTAATCATTTCTTTAAGAAACAGACCCATATGACGCCGTCGGCGTTCAGAGGATGATGTCCGGCGGTGGATCACTCCATGGTCTTGTCTACCAGCTCCTTCAGCTCTCTGAACCGGGTCTCCCTGTTATCGTTCTTTATATAGAAGGTCATCAGAAAGGCGCAGTAGCCTTTGTCGTTATCCACCCATGGTATGCTGCCAAAAAGCCCCGGGCTGGTGACTGTCCTGCCGTCGGGCCGTACCACCCATTCTCCAAAACCATAACCGATGTTCTCCGTGGGCACGGGGGAGTAAGCGACCTTTACATCCGGCGTGATCCTGTCCACCTGCATTTCCGCCACGCTTTTTTCACTGAGGATACGCCGTCCTTCGAATGTTCCTTTGTGAAGGATCATTTCGAGAAAATGGAGATAATCCTCCGGTGTGCTGCCAGCCCCTCCTGCGGGCATTGCCACCTGTCCATGTCCGAAATCCGTGTTCTTCATATTCAATGGCCGGGCGATCCGCCGGGCAAAAAGGTCTTCAAAGCTTTCGCCGCCTATCTTCTCGATCACGGCACCGGCTATCTGTAAACCCGCATTGCTGTAGTGAAAAACTGTTCCCGGCGTGCCTTCCATGGGCATGTCCGCGATGTACCGGATCGCCTCGTCCATACTTTGGATGCTTCGCATTTCTTTGAGGCTTTCCTTTAATGGAGGCTCATTGATACCTGTCTGGTGGCTGAGGCATTGGCTGATAGTGATATTGCCCTTTCCGTGGGCGGACAGGACGGGCAGGTATTTACCCACGGTATCGGAGAGACGAAGCTTGCCTTCATCTATGAAGGTCATGATCAGGGCGGCGCTAAGCCATTTGCTGCAGCTGGCGATGGGCTGGCGGGTGGTCAGGGTATAATCGCCGGGGTCCGCGGCTTTCTTTTGCCTCCGGGCTACTAATTTGTTTACCATTTTCTGCCGCCGGGTCATTTCGTTGATGGAGTTGTCATAGATGAGCTTTCCATCCTTCCATACCACGAGGATGGCCCGTCCGCCCATTTCCTTTACGTTGTTGTCGAGCCACTGGTCG
>DASZVM010000615.1:0-5555 GCA_035547295.1 Puia sp.
ACGGGTGAGCCAGCCCGATCTCAATGCACGGGAAATGCAAAGCCTCCTCATCTACAGCATCCGGCAGGAATTTGAGCACAACATTACCCAACAGATCTATGTTTCGGCGGAGGCATGGGACGCCGTCCGTAACTACAAGGAACAGAACCTACTCATTATCAATCAGGTGGCCTCTTACCTCCCACCGGATGCAGCTGGTCTTGACCTGAATAAGCACTTACTTGAGCTCCTGGTGCAAAGCCCGAAAGCATCCCTGCAGAACATCGTTTCGGATGCATTGAGCTATGAGGCGAAAAAGCTGATGTAAGGGCGGAAAAAAGCAACGATTATGCCTGGAAAAAACATATATACCGACAGCGGCATCGAAGTAAGAGAAGTATACACAAGGGCCGATCTTGCCGGATCGGCGCCCAGCGATGCCCTGCCAGGCGAATTCCCCTACACGCGGGGCGTGCAGCCGGATATGTACCGGGGCAAGCTATGGACCATGCGCCAATACGCCGGCTTCAGCACCGCGGAAGAAAGCAACGAACGTTATCATTACCTGCTGAGCCAGGGAGTGATGGGGCTGAGCGTGGCCTTCGATCTGCCGACCCAGATCGGGTATGACAGCGACCACCCGCTGGCCGAAGGCGAAGTGGGTAAAACAGGGGTAGCCATCGACTCCATCGAGGACATGCAGACCCTGTTCAGGGGTATCCGGCTGGAAGACGTCTCCACCTCCATGACGATAAACGCCACGGGCTATATCCTGCTGGCATTCTATACCGCGCTGGCAAAACAACAGGGCGCTGATCTGAAAAAGATCTCGGGTACGATACAAAACGATATTTTGAAGGAATACGCGGCCAGGGGCACCTATATCTATCCTCCCAAGCCCAGCATGCGTATCATCACCGATATCTTTGAATGGTGCAGCCGCGAGCTGCCCAAATGGAATACCATCTCCATATCCGGTTATCATATCCGCGAAGCAGGCAGCACCGCCGTTCAGGAGATCGCCTTTACCCTCAGCAATGGAAAGGCCTATGTGCAGGCTGCCATGGCCAAAGGACTGGATATAAACGTTTTTGGCAAAAGGCTGTCCTTTTTCTTTAACGCGCATAATAACCTTTTTGAAGAAGTGGCCAAGTTCCGCGCCGCCCGTAAGATGTGGGCGGAGATCATGAAAGAGCTTGGCGCCACCGACCCGGGAGCCATGAAACTGCGCTTTCACACACAGACAGGTGGCAGCACGCTCACGGCACAGCAGCCCATGAACAATATTGCCCGGGTGACGGTGCAAACCCTGGCGGCCGTCATGGGTGGTACGCAATCCCTTCATACGAATGGCTATGACGAAGCCCTCAGCCTTCCCACGGAAGAGGCGGCCAGGATCGCATTGCGCACCCAGCAGATAGTGGCATTTGAAAGCGGCGCACCGGACACGGCCGACCCTCTGGCCGGCAGCTATTTTGTAGAGTCGCTCACCCATTCCGTAGAGCAGCAGGCCTGGAAGCTCATGGGCCGGATAGATGCCATGGGCGGCAGCGTAAGCGCCATCGAACAGGGCTTTATCCAGGAAGAGATCGCACGCAGCGCTTATGAATACCAGCGACAGATAGAGACGGGAGAAAAGATCATCGTGGGGGTGAATAAATTCCAGGTGCAGGAGACAGGCTCCATCCCTGTGTTCAGGATAGACGACTCCATCCGGCAGATACAAACGGATAAGCTGGCGTCCCTGCGCAAAAGAAGAGACCCGGCCCGCTGTGATTCCATCCTCCAGGACCTCAATGACAAGGCAGCATCGGGCGAGAATATCATGCCTGTGGTCATCGAAGCCGTTGAGAACTTCTGCACGCTGGGCGAGATCGCCGATACGCTGAGAGAAGTGTTTGGAGAATATAAATAAAACGCATTAAAATAGGAACTTCCTGCTGCTGACCGCACCACCGCTGGAAACAGTCAAAATATACACCCCATGCGGATAGCTGAAAGCAATATCCGACTGCACATCCCCCGCCTGATCGCTGACAACCCTGCGCACCAGCGGTCTTCCGTCCTGGCTCCAGATACCGACCTGGTAAGCCCCGGCCGCTTCCAAATGCAGGTATGTCCTGACAGTATTACCCTGGGCCGTCACACCCCTGATAGCCGTCCGTCCTTCTTGATTTCGCCTGACAGACACGACAGGTGAAAAATAAGCACTCCCATCAGGCAATCCTGCCGTAACACGATAATAAGCCGTGGCCGGAGCAGCGGCATCATCATACCGTGTTGTGCTCTCCGTATTAAAAATGGGTGCAAAATCTGCGCCGTTGGATGAACGTTCGACAGTAAACGAAGTACCTGCTACAAATCCCGCTGCGTCCCATTGCAAGGTTACATGCTTTTCGTTATCAGCCCGTGCAGCCAGGTGGATAGACTGCGCCGCAAGCACACCTGAAACAGCCTGCCCTTGTACGCTGATATTATCAAAGACCATACGGCTGATGCCTCCGGAATTGACGGTCGTATTATATCCATAGATACGGAACGTGATGCTGGAAGCAATCGTCAGGAATGACGCGGGGAGGGTCACTGTATAGGTGGCATAATTATAGGTCATGCCGCCCGTGGCGATGTCAGTCGTATAATTATCCAGGCTGCTACGCAGGCTCCAGTTGGTGGGACCTGCGCCGGCGGGAGAACCGGTATTGCTGCGGCGCATCACCAGGGTCACCGTGTTCAGCGCAAGATAATAACCACTGTTTGACGTAAGGTTCACCTGCACATACGCGTTCAGGTTGATGACGCCGGAGGGCCAGCCTCCTTCTCCATACCATTCGGAGCCGCCGTTAAAAGAGCTGGAAGGAATGGATGATCCAAGGGACACGGTGCTGACGGAAAGATGCGAACCGGCTGCGCCATTCAGGTTGGAGTTGAGAGGCCAGTTGCCGGCATTCTGGGCCTGAGCAATGGCAACTGTAACAAAAGAGGTCAAAAAAAGAACGAGCGTTTTCATACATACAGATTATCAGGCCAATGAAGAACAATTGACCTGCCAGACAGCAGTATCCTCATTACCAATAAAATATGAATTTCCCTTTTTGCAAATAGTTCCCAAAAACGGATTAGAATTCCCAAAAAAAGCTGCATGAGATGCCGCTGTCCGTTTTTTCCATAAAGATAAATATCCCACAATGCGCTGTGGAATCGTGGAAGCGGCGTATCTCAATTACAAACACATCACCATGGAAATACAGGAAATCTCACGGGCGGATATACTCGATATTCTATTCGAGGGCCGCAACAAGGACTATGGCGCTTATCAATTGCGCAAGACATATAACAGGAGGTTGACCAAAGCGCTGACAGGCATGGCTTCCATCTGTCTGCTGCTGATCGGCGGTTATACATTGGCAGGGAGATCGCACGCATCGAAGATCATACCCCCCGAAGCTACCGAGGTCAAACTTTCAGAAGTTCACAATGAAGAAAAGACCGTTATCCCTCCGCCTGTAGTCAAAACCACTCCTCCCGCGGTGGCCATGATCAGGAACACCATTCCACATGTCGTACCCAATGACCAGGTAAAACCCGAAGACGTACCTCCACCCGATGAGTCCCTCAACGACGTAAAGATCGGCACGGCAAATGTAAAAGGCGATGCGTTCGACGGCACAGTGACGGGACCACCCTCCACTGGCACGGGCGCGGAAGGAGTGATCGCAGCGCCGAAAAAACAGGACGACGATGATCACATCTGGAACAAAGTGGAGATCGAATCCACTTATCCCGCAGGGATGGAGGCATGGAGGAGATTTTTATCAAAGACTTATCGTATCCCGGAAGAAGCCATCAGCACCGAGACCAGCGGCACCGTGATCGTACAGTTCGTCGTCGACAAGGAAGGGAATGTCAGCGATGTGCAGGCCGTCGATGGTCCGGAGATCCTGAGGGCCGAAGCAGTCCGCGTTATCAAAAAAAGCGGCAAATGGACGCCGGCAATCCAAAACGGCCGGCAGGTGAACTCCTACAAACGACAACCCATAACGATCCGCCTGGACAGTGAATAGCTACCCCTCTTCCCTTATCAACTCCCCTGAGCCGCCACTGGCGGCTTCAGGCATTGCAGCGGGAGAACTTTCCACCGTCACCGGTCTGTCCATCTCTTTATGAATATCCATCAGCAGCCTCATGTTATGCTCCAGCTTACTTGTAAGATCCGCGATCTTCTCCTTTGCCTGCGCCAGCTCCTCTTTTAAAACGCTGACCCGCTGGTCCGACTGCTCCCGGTACTCCTCGAACTTCTGTTTCATCCACAAAAATCCCTTATAAAGATGGTCCTCATCGGGCTCCCCCCTCTCCGGCACTGTTTCCGGCGATCCCGATCCCTCAGACAATAAGAACTCCTCCCCATCCGGCACTGATGCCCTTATTTGCCGTTTTCTCCTGTGATGCAGATACGCAGTAACCAGAAGCACAATCACAAACAGGGGCAGGAATACCCAGCCTACGATACGCAGGAATTGCCCCAGCTCGTACAGGGTAATAAGCAGTAAATACATGCCGAATAATTTTAAGTAAACCTCAATCCATGCTGATACACAATTATTTGCAAAAGATAAGCAAGCCTTCTACCGAAAAGAGAGGAGTTTAGCCATTGACGCAATAATAATACCAAACTAAAAATGAATTCACGCTAAAAAACCAACTATTGACCGACAGTATTCCAGGCAATTTGCCGCTTGCATAAAATGGACAGGCGGCGCTTATTTTTAGCACAAATTTGGAGTCTAAACCATAAGAACTTAAAACTTATAATCATGAACCTCAAAAGAATGATCGCTCCTTTCGCCATGGTCATCGGGCTCCTTTCCTTTTCCGCGGCCTATGCTCAGCGGGGGGATACGGCAGCCATGCGCCAGCGCCAGGAAGCCATGATGAAAAAAATGCAAGATGACTTAAAGCTCACCCCTGTACAGGTAGACTCGCTGACAGCCATTCAAAAAGAGTTCCAGCCCAAAATGCGGGATATCTTTATGGATCAATCCATGAGCCGGGAAGACAAGATGGCCAAAATACAGCCCTTGAATGAAGAGCGTAACAAACGCATACAATCCGCTCTGGGTGACGATCTCTATAAGAAATACGAGCAGTGGATGGCAGACAACAGGCCACAGCGCGGCATGGGCGGCGGACGACGCCAACAGTAATCACAAGAAAAGAGCGCGTCAGCGCTCTTTTTTTTGTTCCTTGGCCCAGGTGTCCCGCAAAGTCACTGTCCGGTTGAATATCAACAGATCTTCGGAGCTGTCCTTGTCCAGGGTAAAATATCCCTTGCGAAGGAACTGATAACGCTGGTCGAACTTTGCATTCTTCAAGGCCGGCTCGGCAAAGGCCGCAGACAGCACCTGGAGGGAGTCGGGATTGACGTAATCTTTGAAATCCCCATCCTCGCTGGCAGGGTTCTCTACCTTGAAAAGCCTGTCGTACAACCTCACTTCAGCCGTGATGGCATGCCGTACGCTCACCCAATGTATGGTTGCCTGTACCTTTATATTGGCATTCTCACCGCCGCTCTTGCTGCC
>DASZVM010000616.1:0-11709 GCA_035547295.1 Puia sp.
TGTTTATGGCTCATATCACCATTCTTGACAACACACTTACACCACAGGGAAATAAAGTTTCTATTCCGTATATACTTCCCAGGAACAGGGAGGATCTGGATATCATTCTCGGGCATGCTCAGAAATTGATCGCTTCGATAAATATTCCCGGGAATAAATTGATCAGGGTATGTATAAGTCTGCCGGGCCTGGTGAATCCGGAAACAGGGGAGAGCTTTGGTTACCTGATAGACAATAATGATCAAAAGACCCTGGCGGATTATTGCAAGGCTTTTTTTGATGTGCCCGTAAACATTCAGAATGATGCAAAAGCTGCTGCGCTTGGCGAACTGAGGTGCGGTAAGGCAAAAGGAAAGAAAAATGTCCTGGTGCTTTTGATGGATTGGGGCGTTGGCCTTGGGATCATCATGGATGGGAAGGTTCGAAAAGGGGCATCGGGGTTTTCGGGGGAAATAGGACATATCCCTTTTGAAGATAATGGGGCTCTCTGCTACTGCGGCAAGCACGGGTGTCTTGAAACGGTAGCTTCCGGCATTGCACTGGCGAAAATGGCCAAAACCGATATCGGGTCGGGGCAGAACTCTATTTTAAGCGAACTGAGCAATAAAGAGATCGACAAGATCGAACCAAGGTTGATCGTGGAAGCCGCAAACAAAGGGGACTTGTATGCCATAAGGCTTTTATCCAATATAGGGTCCAGCATGGGAAAAGGGATCTCCACCCTTATTCAGATCTTCAATCCTGAACTGATCATTTTAGAAGGGAGAATTGCGGCCGCAAAGCAATATATTACCATACCAATGCTGCAAGCGATCAATACTTATTGCATGACACAAATAAGAGAAAAGACGCAGATCGTTTCTTCTGAATTAGGTGAATTTGCCAATCTTTTTGGTTGCGCCATAGAAAGCATAGATCAGGTTTTTGAGACCTGTCTTTCACAGCATAAGTAGACAATTTTATAATTTATTGATAGATAATATTTTGTGGGGTATTTGAATTTGCTGAAGTATTGCCGAACGGCAGCATTTTTAATTATATATTTGCCGAATGCGAATGACAATTTCTGGCCTGCCGAAACATTTTGACAAGTTTGATCTTCAGCGTCTGTTCAATCCCTATGGTTGGGTGGATTATACCAAGATCCTCATCGATCCTCTTTCGGGATTGAGCAGGGGAAAAGGAATAGTCGAGATGAAGCGGGATGAGGACGCGAAAAAAGCCATGGCTGCGTTGCAAGGTAAGACGTTGGGTCCCAATCCATTGAATATCAAGGAAGCCAAAGAGCGCGGCCCAAGGCCTTTATAGCCTTTTGACCCTCATATTCCGGAATCTCACTACGTCGCCATGTCCCAAAAAACCCAGGTGACCAGTTGGCCGAAAGAGCCCCGGATGTTCCTTATGGTCCATCGTTCCATTTTTTGACGCTTCTTTTATATCGCCATCCAGGATCACTGTCCCATTGAGGACGACCTTTATCTTATTTCCCATGGCAGTGATCTCTTCTTTATTCCATTCTCCTGTCGGTAACAGATAACCCCTTTTTGCAGGAATGACACCATACACCGAACCATGATACTGGTAGGGATGCAGATCTTTGTACATGGGCGCCTCGTTGTCGAGCACCTGGATCTCCATTCCCGTATAGGCTATATCACCTTTCAATGGGGCCCGGATACCGATGCCGTTGTTTGCTCCCGGTGTCAGCTGAAATTCGAATCGATAGATAAAGTTTGAAAATTCGTCCTTGGTATACAAGTTCCCCCCGCCGTGAATTTCAGGGTCCACTTCCACCACGCCGTCTTTCACCAGGTAGCCTGCTGTGTTCCCCGTCCACTGGCTCAGATCAAACCCATTGAACAAAGAAATGAAGCCTTGTTTTTTTTCCTCTTCGGTGGGTGCCGCCGGTTCATTCGTGGGAAGCTCACGCAAATAGATATTCCTGTACGCAACATAGGTGCCGTGCGCCTGCAGCTCAATTTGCTCCTCGGGGAAGATCGGGATGCTGCGATCCCAGTAATTTTCGAGGGTGATATCATCCGTCACCAGTATGCCATTCAACCAGACCGTTACTTTATCCCCTTTCATGATGATATGGAACCGGTTCCATTCGCCCACCTTATTATCCGCCACGGTCAACGGCTTGCTTTCATATTTTTGATTGTTGTATAGCCCTCCTGACCCCACCTGTGCGCCGACATCCCTTCTGCTGGTGTCCCAGATCTGTACCTGGGGTGAACCTCTTAAATAGATCCCGGCATCGCCTTTTTCCGTGATCTTCCAATCGACATACATTTCGATATCGCGATATTTCTTTTCCGTCGCCAGATTTTCTCCGTGACCCGTAAAGATCAACAACCCGTCTTTTACGACCCAATCCTCTTTCATTTTTTCATTAGCCGTCTCCTGTGAAGCTGCGAGCGCAGCTTCAGTCATCTTTGACCTGGTGACCGGGTTGCCGACAAGCCCTTTCCAGCCTTTGAGGTCAGTGCCATTAAACAGGCTTACAAAGCCGTGATCATACGGCATTTTCAAAAGAAGGGTCTTTAGCTTTGCAGTCAAAAAGGCGCTGTCCTCTCCTTTGAGAAGGGGCAAGGCCGTGGTAAGCGCTTCGCGAACCACCGGTCCCTTGATCGTTGCATCTGCCAGCGCCAGGCGCGTGACGATAAGGGCGGCTTCTTTGTTTATCTCTTCGTCGTTCAATGCCTTACTTGCCAATATAAAACTGCTGAAACCGGGAATGAGGGCTGCTTTTGCCAATATCCCCTTTTTTTCAACAGGGTTTTTGGCAAGTGTCATTTCATCTTCCAGCAGCAATAGCTGCCTTTCGCCGGTGAGGGTGGATGCCGGCGGCGGGTTATATGCAGGAAGCGCAGGCAAGACTGCGTTTTGCTTGTCTATCGTCGCGTTGTCGGTGAGCAGGCCTTGTTGTGATCGGATGAATAGCTGCGCATATTCCGACCTGGCAGAACGTGCGTATTTTTTTATCAGATCAAGCGTCTGTGCTTTTTTGGCAGCATCTAAAGCCGCGGTATTTACATAAGCGCTTAATACATCGGCAGCGCTTGCCTGTAAAGAATCGTCGTCCAGTAATCGAAAGAGCGATCTCCATTCGGATCTTTTCCATGTGGTCATGGATGTCAGCGCGGCGTCCGCATCCGCCCGATGTTGGTAAGGGAACCACCGGACGGTGACGATGACCTTATCCCGGCTCTTTTGTGCCGTGGCTTTGCCGGATAATGTTGCAGATGCAAGGACGATAAGAGAAAGAAAAAAATAATGGTTCATGAAAGTTGTTTGGTGCGCATGGGCGGGTTGATCATATAATTGGCTTCGGCGTCATCGATAAAAAGTTGATTTACCGGATCGAATTTCAAGGGCCTTCCCAATTGCAGGGCGATCTTTCCCATATTGATAATGGTACATGACCTAAACCCGTTCATTTCATTCAATGCAAAAGGGATCCTGTATTTCACCGAGTCAAGGAAGTTAGTGACCTGGGGTTCGGGGTCGGGCAGTAGCGCCAGCTTTTCCTTCAGGTTGGGGATATCGGACCTGAACCCTGCGAACAATTTTCCTTTTGGTCCGACGATATAGGCTGCCTCGGGGTCTTTTGCTTCACCGTCTAAAATGATCTTGCAGCCATCCTCATAGGTAAAGGTGATCTTTCTGAACGTCCCCACTGCATCCCAATTTTGCTGTTCGGCGTCCGGCTCGACAAGCATCGGGCTCGTATGATCTTTACCCAGAAAATACTGGATGGGGTCGATATAGTGCTGTCCCATGTCGCCCAGTCCGCCGCCGTCGTAATCCCAATAACCCCTGAAGGTCTGGTGGACGCGATGGGGATTATAGGGTTTGAAAGGAGCGGGGCCCAGCCATCTGTCGTAGTCCAACTCCGGGGGTACGGGCATCGTTTCCAGCTTTGTCTTTCCTATCCAGTAGAATTTCCAGTCAAACCCGGTGGTTTTACTCACGGTAACGGTGAGCGGCCATCCCAATAACCCCGAGTCCACCAATTTCTTGATGGGCTTTACGGTGGTATGCATGCCATAGAAATTGTCTTCAAAGCGGAACCAGGTATTGAGCCTGAACATGCGTTTGTTCTGTCTGACGGCCTCTATCACTCTTTTGCCTTCGCCGATGGTCCTTGTCATGGGTTTCTCACACCAGATGTCTTTGCCGGCGTGGGCCGCGTCGATGGCGATCAGCCCGTGCCAATGGGGTGGTGTAGCGATGTGAACAATATCTACCTCCGGTAAGGCGATCAGCTCCCGGTGATCGTGAAAGGTTTTTACACCGCCGCCGATGGAGCCCGCTACCTCGGTGAGATGGTTCCTGTCGACATCGCAGATGGCTACAACCCTTGTACCGGCATAAGGAATGTGGCCCCGGCCCATACCTCCAACACCGATGATGCCCTTGGTCAGCTGGTCGCTGGGAGCAAGGTAACCCCGGCCTAATACGTGTCTGGGGACAATAAAAAAACCTGCTCCGATGGCGGCCGCATTTTTTAAGAAACGGCGTCGGCCTTTGTTTTGCGATGACTGCATGAGATTTGTTATTGGCTTGTAACAGAATGCATTGAGGAACCAATTTAGGAAGAAAAGGTGATATTCAGTTTCGGTGGCAGATGTTTTGCATGGAATTCTTCGGTACGGTGCTTAAAAATCGTATAACCTTAAAATTTATTATTATGAAAAAGATAAGCAGGGTCAGGCGGACGATATTTGTAATGTTATTGTCAGGGCTTTTTTTGCCACGCATGGTAAAAGCGCAGGACGGATCGCAGCAAAAAACCATCACCGAGAGCCGGGAAGCCAAAGCTGCGTTCCTTAAAACAGATGCGTCCATGGGAAATCTTTTTAAGAATTCTTATGGGTACGCGATATTGCCCAATGTAGGCAAGGGCGCCGTAGGGGTAGGAGGTGCAGCAGGTAAGGGTGCGGTTTATGAAAAGGGAAAGGTTGTCGGTACCGCACAGATGGTACAGGTGACCGTAGGTGCGCAGGCGGGAGGACAGGCATACAGGGAAGTTGTCTTTTTTGAGAATAAAGATGCATTCGACCGGTTCAGGGATGACAAAATTGAATTTAGCGGTCAGGCTTCGGCAATAGCTGTTAAATCCGGTGCAGCTGCCAATGCGAATTATAGAAATGGGGTGGTTGTTTTTTCACAGGAAAAGGGTGGATTGATGCTGGAGGCTTCCTTAGGCGGACAAAAATTTAACTTTAAGTCCTTGAAATAAAGGATGCTCCTTTGCAACGGTGTAACAGTAATAAATGACATGTTTTCGCGGATGGTTTTTTACCTTTGCAGGGATGCGTCTATCTGCATTCATATTGAACCTGTTGATGACGGTTATGATCCTGGTGCCTTGCCGGGATCATAAGGTGCTGGGAATGAGTGCAGGCCGGACTCAGCAGGTGTATGCCGCTGCCCAGGGAGACGGTCAGGCGGATGACGATTGTTCGCCGTTGTGTACCTGCTCCTGCTGCGCATCAGTATCGCCATTGATCTATACGCCGGTGGTGGAAGGCGTTATCCCGGCCCTTGTCACCAGGAAATTTCCCATCTATATAGCTCCTGATCATTACGCCGATCGTTCTGCTGTGTGGCAGCCGCCACGGATAGGTTAACCCTTTTGTTATGGTTCTCTTGGGGTATTCTTAACCTATTCAAATTTACCTATGATTTCAAAGATCATACGGTTATCGGTGCGTAACAAGCCGGTGACCGGATTGTTGCTACTGTTATTCGTGGCGGCGGGACTTTATTCATTTTCCCGGTTGAGCGTGGACGCGCTGCCGGATGTTACCAATAACCAGGTACAGGTGATCACCAATTGCCCTTCGCTGGCGACACAGGAGGTGGAGCAGTTCGTGACGACACCCCTGGAGATGGAGTTTAAATCGTTGCAGGGACTGACGGAGCTGCGGAGTATCAGCCGCAGCGGTCTCTCGGTGATCACCATCGTTTTTAAGGACAATATGCCTGTGACGACCATCCGGCAATGGGTGGCAGAGAAGCTGAAGGTGGCGGAGGAGAAGATCCCGCGGGATTATGGCGTGCCGGATATGGTGCCGCCAACGACGGGGCTGGGGGAGATATTCCAGTATGTCCTGGTGCCGAAGAAGGGATATGAGGAGAAGTATAATGCGATGGACCTGCGGACGATGGAGGATTGGATCGTGAAGCGTCAGCTGCTGGGGACGGCGGGTGTAGTGGATGTGAGCAGCTTTGGAGGGAAGCTGAAGCAGTACGAGGTAAGCGTACGGCCGGACAGGCTGGCCGCGATGAACCTGGCGCTGGCAGAAGTGTTTGCCGCCTTGCAGCGGAACAATGCCAATACGGGTGGCGGCTATATCGACAAGGGACCGAATATATATTTTATCCGGGGCGAGGGGATGATCCGTGACCTGTCGGATATCGGCAATATCGTGGTGCGGAATACCGGTGGTATCCCCGTGCTGGTAAAGGACATCGGGACGGTGGGTTTTGGTTTTGCGCCCCGGTATGGGGCCATGACCCGTAATGGCCGGGGAGAAACGGTGGGCGGAGTCGTGCTGATGCAGAAAGGCGAGAATGCGGTGCGGGTGATACACCGGGTAAAAGAGCGGATGGCGGCGATTGAAAAGAGTTTGCCGGAGGGAATAGCCATCGAGGTGTTTATAGACAGGACTAAGCTGATCGACCGGACGATCGCCACGGTGAGCCGCAACCTGCTGGAAGGGGCGCTGATCGTCGTTTTTGTGCTGGTGTTATTCCTGGGTAATTTTCGGGCAGGCCTCATCGTGGCAAGCGTGATCCCGCTGGCGATGTTGTTTGCGGTGTGCATGATGAACCTGTTTGGGGTAAGCGCCAACCTGATGAGCATGGGCGCGCTGGACTTCGGGCTGATAGTTGATGGGGCGGTGATCGTCGTGGAGAGTCTGCTGCACCGGTTTCACGCGGACTTCCGCGGTGCGACCCTGACCCGTGAGCAGATGGATGGAGAGGTGATCGAGGGCAGCAGCCGGATCATGAAAAGCGCGGCCTTTGGGCAGGTGATCATCCTGATCGTATATATCCCCATTTTTGCCCTCACCGGCATCGAGGGGAAAATGTTCAAGCCGATGGCCGGGACCGTGGGCTTTGCCATCATCGGGGCGCTGTTATTGTCGGTGACTTATGTACCTCTTATGAGCAGCCTGGTACTTGGCCGGAAGATAAAGTCAAAGGATACCCTGACGGATAAGGTGGTAGTCTGGCTGGAACGCCGTTATCAGCCCCTGTTGCGATGGGCGCTCCGGCGTCGCGTGGCTGTGGTGACCGCGGCTGTCGGGCTGCTGGTGGGAACATTGCTGCTTTTCCGCACGATGGGTGGGGAGTTTATCCCCGAGCTGGATGAAGGTGATTTTGCGACGAATTTTACCATCCGCCAGGGGAGCAGCCTGCCGCAGTCCATTGCTGTTGCGACCCAGCTGGAGAGGATAGCTTTGACTTTCCCTGAAGTAAAGGAGGTGGTAAGCAAGATCGGGACGAGCGAGGTGCCGACGGACCCGATGCCTGTGGAGAGCGGGGATATGATCATAGTGCTGAAGGACCGGAAGGATTGGGTGACGGCCCGTAACAAGGACGGGCTGGCGGAGAAGATGAAGGCGCAAATGGAGGCGATACCGGGTGTAAATCTCTCCTTCGAGCAGCCGATACAAATGCGGTTTAACGAGCTGGTGGCGGGTGTAAAAAGCGATATAGCGATCAAGATCTTTGGCAGCGACCTTTCGGTGCTGTTCTCAAAAGCGAACCAGGCGGTTGCCTTGATCCGTGGGGTAAAGGGGCTGACGGATGTAAAGGTCGAGCAGACGGTAGGGATGCCGCAGCTGTTGGTGAAATACAACAGGGGAAAGATCGCGCAGTATGGACTATCCATCGGCGATGTGAATACCGCGCTGAATACGGCTTACGCCGGCGGTTATGCCGGGACCGTTTATGAAGGCGAACGGCGGTTTGACCTGGTGGTTCGCATTCCGAAGGATTCGAATACGGATCCGGCCCAACTGAGGAGCCTGCTGATCCCGACGCCTTCGGGCAGGCAGATCCCTTTAAGCGAGATCGCAGAAGTAGGTTTTACGACAAGCCCCGCGCAGATCAGCCGCGAGCAGGCAGAGCGACGGATCGTCATCGAAGCCAATGTGCGGGGGCGTGATGTGGAAGGTGTCGTGGGCGATGTCCGTGGGTTGCTGGATGCAAAGCTGGTATTACCCGAGGGCTATTATATTACCTATGGCGGACAGTTTGAGCATTTGCAGGAGGCCAGTACCCGGCTGACGGTGGCCGTGCCCGTGGCACTGCTGCTGATCTTCTTCCTTTTGTTTGTGACCTTCCGGTCGATGAAAGAGGCACTGATCATCTTCTCGGCGATACCGCTTGCGGCAGTGGGTGGCGTGGCAGCGCTCTGGCTGCGGGGCATGCCGTTCAGCATTTCGGCCGGAATCGGTTTTATCGCGTTGTTTGGCGTGGCGGTGCTGAACGGGATCGTGCTGATCAGCTATTACAACCGGCTGCGGGATGAAGGTGAAACGGATGGGACCATGCGGATCATCAAGGGAAGTCTGGCCCGGCTGCGGCCGGTGCTGGCCACGGCCTCCGTGGCATCGCTGGGCTTTTTCCCGATGGCGTTCAGCACGAGCGCGGGGGCGGAGGTGCAGAAGCCGCTGGCAACGGTGGTGATAGGAGGGCTGGTGTCGTCCACGCTGCTGACGCTGGTGGTATTGCCGGTGCTGTATAGCTTCGTCTATGTAGGGACCAGACCGTTCGGAAAATTGCGTCCTCTGGCAATCCTGGTATCCTTCATACTCCTTGGTACAGTCAGCGTATCAGCCCAAAAGGCCGGTCTTACGCTGGACTCCGCATTGGCGAAAGCTTATGCGCGGCATCCCGTGGTCCGGGAGGGTGACCAGCTGGTACGTCAGCAGCAGGCGCTGCTGGGGACGGCAACGGTGCTCGATCCTCTGAGCATCAACAGCACATTTGGACAGATCAATAGCGGGGACTTCGACTATAATGTGGGGGTATCTCAGTCCTTTAAGCTGCCGGGCGCGTACCGGGCGGAGCGGGGGTTGTTGCAACAAAACGTAAAGGTAGCCGAGGCGGCGCGGGCGGTGACCCGTGCGGGGCTAACGCGTAATGTCCGCGCGGCATACACTAATTGGGCATATGCATGGCAGCGTTATGATCTATTGCTGTCGCTGGACAGTGCGTGGCGGGATTTCCAGCAGGTGGCGGACAAGCGGTTCGCCGCAGGGGAGACAGGTATCCTGGAAAAGACAAATGCCCGGACACAGGGAGCCGAAGTACAGCTACAGCTGCGCCAGGCACGGGCGGATATTGCGGCCTATGCGGCGGAGCTGCTGCAGTGGATGCCGGGGGCGGATAGCCTTGGGCTGCCGGCCGGGTTTGAGCCTTTACCGTCGCTGGCGCCGGGCGATTCGGTCTTACCGGCGGATCATCCATTGTTGCGCTATGCCCGCCGGCAAGTGGAGGTGAATGCGGCTGCGGTCCGGGTAGAAAAGGCGCGGGGACTACCGTCGTTCTCCATCGGCGGGGCGACCCAAAGTCTGAACCGGATCAGCTCTTACAATATGGTGACGGCAGGCATGGGTATTCCATTGTTCAACTATGGGGTCAGATCGCGCGTAAAGGCGGCGGAGATCGGCCGGCAGCTGGCGGAGACGGGTGTGGAGAGGACGGGGTTGGAACTGACGGCCGCCTATCGACAATGGTGGGAGCAATATACCCGGGCAGCAGGACAGCTGGACTATTATCGACAGGAAGGGCTGCGATATGCTTCGCTTATCCTTTCGGCGGCGGCTAAGGGTTACCGTGCGGGGAATATTGGCTATGTGGAGTATGTGCAGAACATCAAGGAGGCTACGGGTATCCGTGAAGGCTATCTGCGGACAGTAAACGACTATAATCAGGCGGTCATCCGGATCGACTATTTTTTGAACCGATAAATGATATTGAAATGAAAGTATATTATGGATTGATCTTATTGGGGTTGACGGCTTGCGGAGGGGATAGTCAAAAGAAACAAGTAGATGTCGTGCCAGCGGCAAAGCCGGCCCCGGTTGCATCCGCTCCGGTAGAGATCCGGCTCACGGATGCACAGGTAAAGGCGATCGATCTGCAAACGGGTATGCCCGGGCAGCGTAACCTGCGTACGTCCCTGAAGGTAAACGGCAAGCTGGTGCTGCCGCCGCGGAACCAGGCGCAGGTAAGCAGCCTGGTGGGAGGAATTGTTCGTAGTATCCGGGTAAAAGATGGCGACTTTGTGCGGGCAGGCCAGGTGATGGCGACCTTACAGAACAACGAAGTGGTGCAGTGGCAGCAGGATTACCTGGAGAACAAGTCGCAGCTGCGGTTCCTGGAGGCAGAGTATACCCGGCAGAAAAGCCTGCGGGCGGATAGCATCAATTCGGAAAAGACTTTGCAGCAGGTGGAGAACGAGCTGGGCGTGGCCCGGGCGCGTCAAACGGGTATCCGTACGCGGCTGCAAGGCGTGGGTATCCGCGTGGAAGGACTAACGCCGGAGACAGTACGCAGCGACATCGGTATTACCGCACCTATCG
Source organism: Puia sp. (assembly GCA_035547295.1). Taxonomy (GTDB): domain Bacteria; phylum Bacteroidota; class Bacteroidia; order Chitinophagales; family Chitinophagaceae; genus Puia. Next base: position 10,614 of record DASZVM010000616.1, read on the forward strand.
GGGGGTATATCCATCATGTGAATGTAACGATGGGCAAATATGCGGACGCCAATGCGGCGCTGTTCGACATCGTGGATAACCGGGCGCTGCATCTGGATCTGACAGTCTTTGAGAAGGATGTGCACAAACTGGCGGTGGGGCAGAAGGTATTGTTCACGGATGCGAATGATCCGCTGCATGACCATCCTGCGACGATCTATAGCCTGGATAAAGCATTCCAGGATAACCAACAGGCCATTATCGCGCATGCCAGGATCACCGAACAGACGGAGACCTTGTTGCCGGGGATGTATGTAGAGGCTCGTATCCAGGTGGACAGATACGAGGCATTGGCGTTGCCGGATGCAGCGGTGGTAAGCAGCGGGGACGATCATTTTATCTACCTGGAGAAGGAACCGCGGGTATATCGGCAGGTGGCGGTGCGGACGGGGGCTTCGGATCTGGGCTATACGGAGGTCGTACCCTTGTCGGAGTTGCCGAAAGGGACGCGGATCGTGACGAAGGGTGCGTATTATCTGCTGTCGGAGGTGACGAATGGGAGTGGTGAGGAATAAAACTCAGTCCACCACTGCCAGGAATGTCAGATAATTATCCACGAGAAAACCTTCATACCCCCAGCATTCACCTTTCCAGGTTTTCCAGTCCTTCGTCATGGTACTTCCCGGACAATAGCCTTCAAAACCCCCTTTTCCAAAACTTTCCAGCATGGGGTAAAGAATGTTATCCCCTTCCTTCTTCATCCCCAGTAAATAAAGGGCTTTGATAAAATAATACGCGTAGCATCCCGTGGCCCCGCCATTCTCGTATATCTGGTATCCATCTCTCCCTTCTTCATCCTTCCCATATCCCCATCTTCTGTCGTGATCGGTGTAATCCTCCCGCCGGACAGGGATCAGATTGCCGGGCAGGCCTAATGAGAAATCGGTATATCCCACATCTTTCATTTTCTCCAATAACGCCTGCATTATTTTCTTTCCCTGCTCTTTATCGACCAGGTTATGGCATACAGCTATACTGTTGACGAATGTAAAATAATAATCGTGCAGCTTTCCATCTTCGCTGCGCCAGCCCCCGAGTACACCTGTTTGAGGGTTAT
>DASZVM010000617.1:0-5225 GCA_035547295.1 Puia sp.
TCGCTTATCGTAAAAACATTCATAGCCAACAGGGTGAATATATAGAAAAAAGGGCGGCTGGATTGGCCGCCCTTTTTTTATTACGGGTTCTGATCGCCGGGCTTCAGGCTTTTGTTTGCCTGCATCTCGGATTGGGGGATCTTCAGGTTGAACCGCGGATCATTGGCCGGGATCACATAGGCCAGGGCCGGCGCATGGTTGGATCCGGTGCGATCGATGGACAGCTGGAGTCTTTTTGCATCCAGCCAGTCTACGCCCATCTCGCCGTACAATTCCTTTCTTCTTTCCAGGAGTATCTCGTCTATCAGCGCCTGGCCGGTGTTGCCTGACGAGCCGGCCAGCGCATCATCCCTGTTCTTCTGCAGCTGGAAAAGCACCTCCTGCGCATCCGTCTCTTTATTCTGACGGGCAAGCGCCTCCGCTTGTACCAGATACATTTCGCCTACACGCATCATATTGATGGATTCCTCGAAGTCGACGCTATTCTGCTCTACGTCCTGCCCGTTGAGCAGGGTAACGGTGGTGCCGTTGCCTTTACCGAATTTATTGGTGGCGCAGAAATTCGGCTGACCGGGATCAGCACCGGTCTGGAAGAAGGTGAAACGGGCATCTGTAGCTGAAAATTGCGACACGAGCTCTTCGCTCATCCAGAATGCATGATAGGCGGAAGCCTGTGTCTGATCGAAGAAAGAGCTGGGGGTGCCATAATAAAGCGACTGTCCCCCATTGCCCAGTGTCTGGGGCAGGCCCCATATTACTTCGGGAGAGGTCAACCCATTATAATTATTATGATAGCCGTCTGCATCCAGCGCATAACCCTCCCGTGCATGCACGGCAGCATCTTCCGCATCCGCCCATTTCCCCTGCTCCAGGTAGATCCTGGCTGCGAGTCCCCAGGCCACATTGATGTTCACCTGGTCTTTCAGGGTACGGGAGGCACTCAGGTTCTGTAATGCATAACCGATGTCGCTGTTGATCTGATCGTACGTCTGTTGCAGGGTGCCCCTTGGATTGCCGGTGGTGGTCTCATTTGATGGGGCGGTATAGATAGGTACGCCGGGAGCGTTCGGGTCCTTACCGTACGACAGCTGGAATTCGCGGGCCAGCTCGAAATAAAAGAAAGCCCGGAGCGCGCGCGCTTCGGCGATCAGCCTGGTTTTGTCATTATCCGCGATGGTCGTGCTTTTTTGCGTACCATCGATCAGCGTGTTCACCTGGTTGATCAGCTCGTAGAAATAATACCAGGTAAAACGGACCCGGCGGAAAGTGGGATCACGATTATCGTTCTGATAATCGAAATAATACCAGTTGGCCCTTGGCATGGTGATATCCTTGCCTTTTACGACGCGGGTAAGGAATATGGAATTGTAACTGTAGGTGTCGTCACTTCCGCCGGCAGACCCATCCGTGCTTTGCCATTGAAGCCGCAGGTTGCGGTAAATACCGGTGAAATAAGACCGCACCGATGATGCCGAGGCGAATACCTGGCCGGCAGAGCCGCTGTTGGTGGGTTTCTGACCATCGATAAAACTCTTCTTGCAGGCGCCGGCCGTCATGGCCAGGAGGAGCCCGATGAAGAATATCCTGGATCTGTATCTGTTATTGTACATACTGATAGTGTTTTGAATTAAAAGGTAAGATTGATGCCGGCTGACCAGGTCTTGAAGGGGAACGCATTGCCGCCGGCATAGCCGTCCTTCGACGACTCGGGGTCTGACCCGCGTTTGAGCTTGTCGAATGTGAGGATATTGTCCGCCTGGAGATAGATCCGCGCCTCTTTTAATGCCTTTTGCCATTTATCCGTGTGGATCGTGTATCCCAGTGTCACATTCCGGAGCCGGAGATAGGTGCCGCTGAAGAGGAAGCGTGTGGAAAGCTGCTCTTCGTCGTTGTTGCCTGCATTCATTTTTGGTACATCGGTGATATCACCTGCCTTTTTCCAGGCTTTTAGTTCGTCCGTATTCATCTGCGCGCCAAAACCGTTGTAGGTGCCGCTCATCAGCACGGCGTAATTATTATCATAGTATTTGCCGCCCAGCGCATAGTTGAAGAGAATGCTCAGATCAAAATTCTTATAGGCAAGACGGGTGGAAAAGCCGCCCGTATATTTGGGTATGCCTGACCCTACCCATTTCTGGCTGTTGAGGGCGGTGGTAAGATCATTGGTCTTTACCTGCTTGCCGGTGAGATTGCCGCCGGCGTCCCTTTCGTCGATCCACCATTGACCATGACCGGTGGCGGGATCTACTCCTGCCCACACAGGCAGATAGAATTCATAGATGGATTTACCCACCACATTCCGGAAAGCGTTTTTGGCGGCAAAAGTATCGGTGCCGGGCAGCAGCCTGATGATCTTGTTGCTCAGATAGGTAATATTCAGGTTGACATCCCAGTTGAAGCTCCTGCTTCTTAAAATGCTGTAATTGAGGTTGAGCTCTATGCCCTGGTTACGCACCTTGCCGATGTTGGCGATATACGCCCCAAAACCTATGGAAGGGGACAGGGGCTGATTGAGGATCAGGTGCTGGGAATTCTTGGTGAACAGATCGATGCTGCCTGTAAACCTGCTTTTGAATAATTCAAAATCTATCCCTGCGTTGGCGCTGAGCTGTTTTTCCCATTGGATCTGTGGATTGGCCAGTTGGGTGAGATAGACGCCTGGACTGGTGAGATCGTTGTAGCCATAGGCATAAGTGGCAATATACGGGAAATAGATGGGAAGCTCGTTTCCATCCAGCAGGCCATTATTGCCCACAGCCCCGTAAGAAGTCCGCAGCTTCAGCAGGTTGACGGTGGCATTCCCGTTGAGGAAACCTTCCTTGCTGATGAGCCAGGACACGCCGCCGGCAGGGAAGACGCCATAGCGGTTGCCGGGGGCAAAATTTGAAGACCCGTCCCGGCGTATGGAGAACTCGCCAAAATATTTGCCCTGGTAATCATAACGGACACGTCCCAACAGGCTCACCAGCGTGCTGGTTACGGTGTAGCCATCGAAGCTCTCCGCCACGGCGCCGCCGCTGGGCTGTTGCGCGCCGCTGAAGGCAAAGCCCGTCTTTGATCCGTAAAGGGTTTCGAATTTGAATTTGTATGCTTCATAGCTGGCGATGGCCTCGATGTGATGGTCGCCAAAACGCTGGTCATAGCCGATCATGTTATTATAGGTCCATGAAGTGGTGAGGTCCTGCTGTTTATAGCTGCGGCCGCCTACGGGAGCGGCGTCTCCGTAGTCCTTGTTTTGGTATTGCAGCTGATCGACATTGGTCCTGTTGATGCCAAAGGTGGTTTTGAAGTATAGATTCTTTGTAAAGTTCACCTGTGCATATGCGTTGAGGTCGGTCAGCAGGCGGTCATAGGTCCAATTGTCGAGCGCGGTGGTGGCCACGGCATTGGCCAGCTGGAGCACGGGCCGGCCCGTATTGATGTTCCGGCTGGGATCAAAATTGCCGAAGTCATAGGTAGGATTGCCGCTGACGTCCTTTATGATCCGGCCGCTGTCGTCCCTGGCGTAAATGGGAAAGACGGAGGACATGCTGCGGCCAAAGGCTACGATGTCTCCATAGTGGCCGGTGCCCTGGTCGGGGTAGTTCTGATGAGAGGTGACGAGCGAGGACCTTGCGCCCACCTGCAGCCAGTCCGTCAGGTCTGTGGTATAGTTCAGCCGGGCGGTGATCCTGCGGTACTGGCTCCTGGTGATATATCCGTCCTGGTCCAGGTAGCCGCCGGAGAAGAAGTATTTGCTGTGTTCTGTTCCGCCGCTGATGCCCAGGTTGATGTCCCGCCGGGCTGCGTTGCTACGGGTCAGGGCTTTTGTCCAGTCGTCATTCCATAATAGTTTGGCGCCGGCTGCTTCGGCTGTCAGCTTACCGTCGGGACCCACGGGATTGGGGATGGAAGGGCCAAAGGGATTGTATCCAAACCCGAAAGGCGCAAGGTAATCGGAAGCGTCCTGCGGGGTCAATCCATATAGCTCCATAAAAGGGGTAAAGCTGAGCTCAAACTGCTGTTTCGTATTCAGGTAGGAATAATCCTTTACAGCCCGGGAACTGCGTCCGTACAGCGCAGATAGGGTGATGGAAGGGGTTGCATTCCGCCGGCCGGACTTCGTATTGATCAAAATGACCCCATTGGCGGCCCGTGATCCGTACAAGGCTGTGGCGGAAGCGTCTTTCAGCACGGAAAAATTTTCGATGTCGTTCGGGTTGATCATGTTCAGGTTGCCGTCGTAAGGGATACCGTCTACGACGATAAGGGGGTCGGCGCTGGCGGCGATGGAGGCAATACCCCGTATGCGGATGACGGGATTTTCGCCCGGCTGTCCGTTGTCATTGACCACCATGACGCCCGGGGCCGTGCCTTGCAAGGCCTGGCCTACGGAGGTCACCTGCTGGTTGCCGATGGCCTTGGCGTCCACCACGGAGATGGCGCTGGTGACCTCGGACTTTTTTTGGGTGCCATAGGCGACTACTACGACTTCCTGCAGATTGGCTGCCGTGGCCTTTTTGAGCACTACGGTCATATCGTCGGAGATGGGCGCTTCCTGTGCGGCAAAATTCACGGAAGATACTACGAGGACCTTTGCGTTGGCAGGAGCGGAAATGCTGAAGGTGCCGTCTGTGGTGGTGCTGGTGCCTCGGCGGCTGCCTTTTATCTGGACACTTGCGCCGGGAACGGGATTTCCTTTTTCGTCCTGGACTTTCCCGCTGATGATCCTGCTTTGTGCCGGCAATTCGCTGACAAGCAGGAGCAGGCTAAAGAATAGTAAAATGTTTCTCATAAGCTCTCGATGTTTAGTATTTGACAATAGAATGACCTACGGTCGGCGTCGACCGGGTAAAGGGGGGAAACTGGAAATTCTATATGTCCGTGGACATACGGTTATCTTTCCGGAAGTTTCGACAATAAATGATGGAAGAAATAAAAAGAATGGCGGTGCAGTGTCCATGGAGGACTGCGGTAGATTTGCTTTGTCATAACGAAAAGTTTCTACCGACCCTTCATGTGACCAAAAGGTCAGTTGGTTAACAGTGATTTATGGGCAATGTAACATGCCCGGTTTCGTATGTAAAATAATAATAATTGGGGAAATGTCAAGGGTTTTGAAAATGGTTCTTGAAGGATGTGCTGGAAACGGTACTTATATTCATCAGGTGCAGTTACCAACTATCACCTATGTATCTGAAAACCGTCCAGAAACTACTTTTCAATACCTTATCGGATATCCCTGC
>DASZVM010000618.1:0-6345 GCA_035547295.1 Puia sp.
CCAGACGGCCTACAAAGGGGTCTGTCATGATCTTGAAGGCCAGTGCGGAGAAAGGTTCCTTTGCATTAGCCTTACGAGTGATCTGCTCTCCCGTGTTGGGATCTGTACCTACAGTATCTTCGATATCTACAGGAGAAGGGAGATAGCGGCAGACGGCATCCAGCGCAGTCTGTACACCTTTGTTCTTAAAGGAAGAGCCACACATCATGGGAACAATGCTCAGGTCGATCGTAGCCTTACGGATCGCTTCATGCATTTCTTCTTCAGTGATGCTGTTCGGATCTTCAAAGAATTTCTCCAGAAGCTTTTCGTCATACTCGGCAACAGCCTCAACCAGCTTCTCTCTCCATTCATGCGCTTCATCCACCATGTCTTCAGGTACAGGGATCTCGTCAAAGGTCATGCCTTCCGTCTCCATATGCCAGATGATACCCTTCATCTTGATCAGGTCCACCACGCCCTTGAAGTTGTCTTCAGCGCCGATGGGCAATTGCAGAGGCACGGCATTGGCGCCCAGCATGTCCTTCACCTGGTTGACAACCATCAAAAAGTCGGCGCCGCTGCGGTCCATCTTGTTCACAAACCCGATACGGGGTACCTTATAGCGGTTAGCCTGACGCCATACCGTCTCGGACTGAGGTTCTACACCGTCCACGGCAGAGAACAGGGCGATCAGACCATCCAGTACACGCATGCTGCGCTCCACCTCTACGGTGAAATCCACGTGTCCCGGAGTATCGATGATGTTGAAATAGTATTTTTTTGTATCCGGAGTAGCCTTGCCCAGCACTGTGGGAAAGTTCCATTGGCAGCTTACGGCAGCCGAGGTGATCGTAATACCCCTCTCCTTTTCCTGCTCCATCCAGTCAGTGGTAGCTGCGCCATCATGCACCTCTCCGATTTTATGGATCATCCCGGTATAACGCAAGATACGCTCAGTGGTGGTAGTCTTCCCGGCATCGATATGAGCCGCGATACCAAAGTTTCTTTGAAATTTTAAGTCTGCCATTTGTCTGTATTAAAAAGTTGATTTTTCCAAAAGAATAGTACGCTTCTTTTCGAGGCGCAAAGGTACTTATTTTTTCCATATTTCCTTCCCCATCCTCGATAAAAAGTAAGCCCCGCCGGATGGGCGGGGCTTAAAACATATATACAAATAAGCTTATATATTAAACCTTGAAGTGAGCAAAAGCCTTATTGGCTTCAGCCATGCGGTGCGTATCTTCTTTCTTCTTGAAAGCGCCGCCTTCACCCTTGCTGGCAGCTACGATCTCATTAGCCAGCTTCTCAGCCATGCTGCGGCCATTCCTCTCCCGGCTGTAACGGATCAGCCATTTGATGCTCAGAGAGATCTTCCTGTCAGGACGAACCTCGGAAGGGATCTGGAAAGTCGCACCACCGATACGACGGCTGCGCACCTCGACGGCAGGAGTGATATTGGAAAGCGCTTTCTTCCAGATATCATATCCGTCCTCGTTGGTCTGCTTCGCCACCCTTTCTATAGCATCATAAAAGATGTTATAGGCAGTATTCTTCTTACCCTGCCACATCAGGTTATTTACAAATCGGGTAACCAGCTTGTCGTTATATCTTGCATCGGGCGCCAGCGGTAATTTTTTGGCTTGCGTTTTCCTCATTGTCGATGGAGTTACTTATTATTCAATTTTTTATTTCTTAGCTGCGGGTTTTGCACCGGCCTTTTCCTTCTTCGTACCATACTTGGAACGGCTCTTCTTACGATCCTTCACACCGGCTGTATCCAGGCTGCCACGAACAATATGGTAACGAACACCGGGAAGATCCTTCACACGACCCCCGCGGATCAGTACGATGGAGTGCTCCTGAAGATTATGCCCCTCACCCGGGATATAAGCGATAACTTCCACCTTGTTGGTAAGACGCACCTTGGCTACCTTACGGAGGGCGGAGTTAGGCTTCTTGGGGGTGGTGGTGTACACGCGGGTGCAAACGCCACGACGCTGCGGACAGGCATCCAAAGCCCTGGATTTGCTCTTGGCGCGGATAATCTCTCTTCCTTTTCTTACTAATTGTTGTATAGTAGGCATTTCTGGACCTAATTTTATTTGGGACGGCAAAGGTAACTAGCCTTAAATAAAAAAACAAATAATTCTAAACTTTAAACATCCAACCCCGCGTATCCTCTTTCCTGCCCTCCCGTATATCCGTCAACAGCTCCTTGACCGCCGGAACAGCCTTCCAGGTGTCGGTATCGAACTTCATACTATAGTCCTCATAGCAAAGCTCCTGGATCATGCTGACCGTGGCAGCAGTGCCCGTACCAAATAACTCCTTGAGCTCCCCTGTTTTATGCGCATTGATGATCTCATCGATGCTGATCGGCCTTTCTTCAACCATATACCCCAGTTCCTTCAACACCTCGATAGCGCTGTCCCGGGTAACCCCTTCCAGGATAGTCCCGGCTTCCAGGTCGGGGGTGATAGCCTTATTGCCGATGATGACAAAAAAATTCATCGTCCCGATCTCCTGTACATACTTATGCTCGACGGCATCCGTCCATAACACCTGGTCGAAACCCCGCTCCTTGGCAATGGCAGTAGCCAGCATGCTGCCGCCATAGTTGCCCGCCGCCTTCGCAAACCCGATCCCCCCCTTGGCAGCCCTCGTATACTTCTCCTCCACATAGATACGCATGGGTGCGGAATAATAAGGCCCCGTCGGGCTCAACAGGATCATAAACTTGTAATGATCCGCCGGCTTCACCCCGATAACCTCATCCGTGGCAAACATAAAAGGACGGATATAAAGGGAATAATCGCTCTTCATAGGTATCCAGTCCTTATCGAGAGCCACCAGCTGACGCATCCCTTCGATAAAGATATCCTCAGGCACCGCAGGCATACACATCCGCTTGGCGCTGACATTGAACCTGGTGAAATTGTCATATGGCCGGAAAATAAAGGGATTTCCTTCTCTATCCTTATAAGCCTTGATGCCTTCAAAAATGGACTGGCCATAATGGATGGCTGCAAGTGCCGGGGAAAGGGAAAGGTTCTGGAAAGGACGGATAACTACATTCTTCCACTCCCCGTCCGCATAATCCACCTCCAGCATATGGTCCGTAAAATATTTTCCAAATGGGAGATTATTAAAGTCGATCTCCCCTATCTTACTCTTTGCCGTTTTCGTAACTTGTATATCCAAAGCAGCGATCATTGTCTAAGAATTTTGTAACCACAAAGAAACAAACAATCTTTGTGCCCGCAAAGCCATTACGAACAATTGTTAGTATTTACTACACGGGCGGCCGTCTGCGATGGATAAAAAGGGGTAATAATTTTATGAGCATCAATAATATTCAGCTAAAGGACCTGGTCGTTTCCCAACTCTATAAAGATCTCCTGCTGGCCACAGAGCATACACCGGCAGAGCACGTAGCCACAGCACCCACACCCACCGAACAAGTAGCCGCAAAACACACGCCTGCGGCAACGGCTGCCGTTCCACCCGCGCCAAAGCCCTCTCCGGCCCCCTCCGGCTATAAAACCTTAGGCAACAACCTCCGTAATATCACCATCGTCGTCCACTCCCCCGGCATCGCCTTCCTGCCCGATGATCAGTTGGGCGTGCTCACCCGCATGCTGGAAGCCTGCCGGATGAACATAGGGGATGTCGCCATTGTCAATCATGCCGCCTCACCCGTGGTCATCGGACCATTAAAACAACAGCTGAAGCCGTCCTTTGTCCTGCTGTTCGGACCGGCACCGCAGACCATCGGCCTCCCGATGGATTTCCCCGTATTCAAGATCCAGGAATATGACCAGTGCACCTATCTCACAGCTCCCTCTCTCGAAGAATTGGTACGCCCCGGCGACGAAAGCCGGCTGCTGAAAAGCAAACTTTGGGTCTGTCTGAAAACCCTGTTCGGAATATGAGATCATCCAATCAACATACTACCCCAAAACCCGTCCTCATCTTCGCTACCAATAACGCCCATAAAGTGGAAGAGATCCAGGCCGCCATCGGCGATCAGTTGGAAGTGATAAGCCTGCGGCAGGCCGGCATCGACATCGATATCCCCGAACCGCACGCTACCCTGGAAGCCAATGCCGCAGAAAAATCCGCCACCATCCACAGACTGACAGGAGAAGACTGCTTCAGCGAAGACACAGGTCTGGAAGTAGCGGCATTGAATGGCGAGCCCGGCGTAAAAAGCGCCCGCTACGCCGGGGACAGCCGCGATTTCAGCAGCAACATAGAAAAGCTTCTTCACAACCTGGAAGGCATATCCGACAGAAAAGCCCGCTTTCGCACGGTGGTTTCCCTGATAAAAGATGGAAAGGAATATCTGTTCGAAGGCATTTGTAATGGGCATATCCTTACCACCCCCAGGGGAGGACAAGGTTTTGGATACGACCCTGTCTTCGTCCCCGAAGGGGCTGCACGCAGCTTTGCAGAGATGAGCCTGGAAGAAAAAAATCATTATAGCCATCGACGAAAGGCCGCGGACAAATTAGTGGCCTTCCTCAAACGCAAACACTAACACATTGCTATGCCAAAGACAAACCTCGTATTACCCAACCATTTCACCTTTACAACGGAGATACCCATCCGGATCACCGATCTCAACTACGGAGGACACGTGGGCAACGACTCCGTACTCTCCATCCTCCACGAAGTACGGATGCAGTTCCTGCGGCACCACGGATACACCGAGATGGACATCGCCGGCGCAGGTATCATCATGGCAGACGCAGCCATCGAGTTCAGAAGCGAAGTTTTTTATGGAGAGACCCTGAAAGCATCCGTTGCCGCCACGGAATTCTCACGGGTCGGCTTCGACCTCTATTACAAGCTGGAAAAACAGGTAAACGAAAAATGGGTGATAGTGGCAGGAGCCCGTACAGGCATGGTCTGCTATAATTACACGCTGAAAAAGATCGTTTCCGTGCCGAAGGAAGTTTGCACCAGGTTGCTGTCATAAAGCAGTCCTTCACCGTCCTGTCAAACACCCGGATCACTTCCCGGCCGTTCTATGCTAACCGTTCCATATCCGCCAGCTCTCCTCGGCCTGCCCGATAAGCATGTCATATCCATTCTCGATAACAGCGCCCCTTTCTTTTCCATGCCGGAGGAACAAGGTCAGCGGAGGATTGTACACCAGGTCGAACAGGTAATGCTGCGGACCAATGGCTTCATAAGACAGAGGAGGGCATTCATCTACCCTGGGATACATACCCAGGGGCGTAGTATTGATCACTAACGTATGCCGGCGTAAAATGTCTTCCGTCACCTCCTCATAGCGCAGGACACCATGCCCCACATTCCTGGACACATACATGAATCCGATCCCCAGCTTCCTGAGCACATATTCCACCGCCTTCGAAGCCCCGCCCGTACCCAGGATCAACGCACGCCGCTGCTCCGGACGTAATTTCCGCACAAGCGACTCCTCGAAACCCACAGTATCCGTATTGAACCCATATAGCTTGCCCCCCTCGATCCTGATGCAATTACAAGCCCTTATCTCCTCCACGATGGCATTCATACCCTGCAGGAAAGGGATCACCGCCTGCTTATAAGGTATCGTGACATTCAGCCCGCAAAGTTCCGGGTCCTGCAGTATGGTCCTCACCTCGGCAATATCCCCTATCGGGTACAGCTCATACTTGCAATCCGTAATGCCAAGCTGCTGAAATTTCTCCGTAAAATATTTCTGCGAGAAGGAATGTGAAAGAGGATATCCTATCAGGCCGAACTTCCTCATCTGGCCCCTTCTTTATCCAGGAAAAGATGGAAAGTATCACCCCGGAGCCCTACACGCATGGCTTCCATGGCAATGACCTCCGTAGGAGCGATATTCCCCAGGTTGACATTACAGCCTATCAGCTCGATGAAATACAGCTGCTGCGCCTTCTGGGGAGCTTCCCAAAGTATCTTCTCGGCAGGTATCTGTGTGAGGATCTCCTGCACCAGGCCCTCGCGGACCTCGCCGCTGCCCCGGTAGATACCGACATTACCCGCCTCGCGGGCCTCGGCTATCACATAAGAAGCGCCGGCATTCAGCTCGGCGCGCATCAGCTCTATCCATTTATAGGGAGGAATGATATGCTCGGCATCCTTGCTGCCCACTTCACTCAGCACAGTCCCATATTTGGTGAGCTTCTCTATATAACCGCACTTCTCGGCATGCGGTATGGTGATCGAGCCGTCGCTGACCTCCATATGTGTGATCCCATAATCTTTAAGTACGGAAATATAATCCTCAAACTGGTTGCGGATCAGGAAAGCCTCGAAAAGCGTGCCTCCAAAATATACGGGCAGGCCAAAGGACTGGTAGACTTCTATCTTCTCTCTGAGGTTGGG
>DASZVM010000619.1:0-9723 GCA_035547295.1 Puia sp.
AGACATATTAATAAAAATCTGCTAAAATGTATAGCCTGGGTCGCAAAACGCGTCTGTGTTTGATAATATGGGGAAAATGTACCCCAAATGAACCATAGATGCGTTGCCCGAAGGAGATAATGCTGCTTGAGGAAAAAAGAAAAAATGGCGGTTTTGTTGTGTTTAGTTCAATTTTTTTACATTTGCAGCCGTATAACTAAAATTTACAAAAATGTCAGACATCGCTACAAGGGTAAAAAAGATCATCGTTGATAAATTAGGCGTTGAAGAAGCTGAGGTTACAAATGAAGCTTCTTTTACTAATGATCTCGGTGCAGACTCTCTGGACACCGTCGAGCTCATCATGGAATTCGAAAAGGAATTCAACATTTCCATTCCGGACGAACAGGCCGAGACCATCACTACAGTTGGACAGGCTATCTCCTACCTGGAAGAACACGCTAAATAGCATAACCTCAGGTTTGCAATAAACTCGTTTGATCCGCCTTTTCGAGCAATCAAGTAGCTTAGAAGGCGGATTTATCCTTAAACTAATTTCCCGGGAAAAGCCACTTATGCATTTGAAAAGAGTTGTTGTTACAGGTATTGGTGCTCTGACGCCGATAGGCAATAATTTAAACGATTACTGGAAGGGACTCCTGGGCGGTGTTTCCGGCGCCGACCTGATCACCTTATTTGATGCCTCCAAGTTCAAAACAAAATTTGCCTGTGAGCTGAAGGGTTTTGATCCTTTGCAACATCTCGATAGAAAAGAGGCCCGCAAGCTGGACCGCTATACCCAGATTGCCATGGTTGCCAGCGACGAGGCGGTGAAGGATGCCGCCATCGACAAAGAATCCATGAATGCGGACAGGATCGGGGTTGTTTTTGCCAGCGGCATCGGCGGTCTGATCACCTTCCAGGAAGAAGTGGTCGGCTTTGCCAAGGGGGACGGTACTCCCCGGTTTAACCCTTTCTTTATTCCCAAGATGATCCTGGACATCGCTGCGGGTCATATCTCGATGCGACATGGTTTTCGCGGACCGAACTTCGCGGTCACCAGCGCCTGCGCATCTTCTACCAACGCTATTATGGAAGCCTTCAACCTCATACGGCTGGGTATGGCCGACATCATCGTCAGCGGTGGGTCGGAAGCAGTTGTAAGCGAAGCGGGTGTGGGTGGTTTTAATGCCATGAAAGCGTTGAGCGAGCGCAATGATGATCCCAAGACCGCCAGCCGTCCATATGATAAGGACAGGGACGGATTTGTAATGGGTGAAGCGGCGGGCGTCCTGATACTCGAAGAACTGGAGCATGCAAAAGCGAGAGGCGCCAAAATATATTGTGAGATCGCGGGCTGCGGCGCGACAGCGGACGCCTACCACATGACGGCACCTCATCCGGAAGGACTGGGCGCCAAGAATGTTATGCTGGCCGCATTGAAAGACGCAGGACTAAATCCGGTGGATATCGACTATATCAATACACATGGTACCTCCACACCTCTGGGAGACGTTGCGGAGGTAAAGGCCATCATGGATGTTTTTGGGGAGCGGGCTCTTTCAGTCAATATCAGCTCAACCAAGTCCATGACGGGACATTGTCTGGGCGCTGCGGGTGTGATCGAGGCTATCGCCTGTATAATGAGCGTGGTGCATGATGAAATTCCCCCAACGATCAATCATTTCACCGACGACCCCGAGCTGGACCCGCGGCTGAACTTCACTTTCTGGAAACCACAACAACGAACAGTCCGGACTGCCCTGAGCAATACCTTTGGTTTTGGCGGTCATAATGCCTGTGTTATCGTAAAGAAATATCAGAGCTAGCACGGGCTGGGTAACTTTTTTTACTAAAAGATCCGATCTGGACGGACTAAAACCCGTCAGCGACCGTTTTTAGTTTATAAGGACATCGAATTTTTATCGGATCAAAAAAAATTGTAGCTTGTTAGTGTGGGAATCCTCAAACGTATCATAAAGGGCGACGCCGCGGACACTTCCTTTAAAAAACAGCTTCGTAATGTGCTGGGGTTTGTCCCCGGCAAAGCGGTATTATACCGGACAGCTCTTACCCACAGGAGCGTAAAGGACGGCGCAGATGAGAATAACGAGAGACTGGAATACCTGGGGGACGCCATTCTCAGCGCTATTATCGCCGACTTCCTTTTTAAAAAATATCCCTATAAAGAAGAAGGCTTCCTCACGGAGATGCGCAGCAAGATGGTCAATCGCAATCAGCTGAACGACATCGCCATTAAGATGGGATTAAAAAAGATCAGCAACTTCAATAAGTTCGACAGCAGCCTGAAGATGAGCCAGATCTTCGGCAATACCCTGGAGGCCATTGTGGGCGCCATCTATCTGGATAAAGGTTTTGACAAGACCCGTCAGTGGGTGATGGAAAGGATCATCCAGCCTTATCTGTTCCTGGACGACCTGGAGAACCTGGAGATCAACCATAAGAACAAGCTCTACGGATGGGCCAACAAGAATGGAAAGGTCCTGGAGTTCGAAACCCTGGACGAAAGACTGGAAGGGGGACGAAGGCTTTTTACCGTCGGAGCAGTGGTCGACGGAGAGCTCATTGCGCAGGGCAAGGCGTATAATAAGAAGGACGCCAGTCAGATAGCTGCTCAGCTGGCCCTCGATAAGCTCGGTCTGAACCGGGAAGCGGGCGAAGAATAACGGCCCGGGAACTATCATTAACAAATAAATTTGCCTTGAGGGCTTGTAGGATCGTACTTTTCTTTCTACTTTTACTATCGGAATACCTAAATCCTCGGAAAGTCCCATCTTCCTGATGTAATGCAGTAAGTACCCAATATTCCTTCTCTATTTATTGTCTCTTTAACCTTTACCTGGTCATGCCGGGACGGGATCTTATACTTCAGTAGTCCAATCCATTCTGCGAAAGCTTTTTCTGGAATCCAGTTGTCTATGGTTACCAAATAACCAAATTCAATTATTTAACTACCTCGAACATGAACAAGCTTTACCCTTTAGCTACCCTGTTGGCTACAACCCTTCTCATCCATGGAGCTCAGGCTCAAACCTACACAGCCGTGCGAAATGGCAACTGGCACGTAAATTCCGGGACCAACGTATGGGATCCCAGCGGCGAGCCGCCTGCCAACTGTATCGGTTGCCAGATCGTCATTTCTTCCCAGGTACACCTGAATATCAGTGTTACTTTAAAAGGCGGATCTGCCCTTAATGTCAGCGGTGGTACGCTGCTGATCGACTCCTCCGCGGGCGCTGACTTTGCCTCTTCTTACAATATCATTGTCGTGAACGATGGTTCTAACCCCACCAACACGGTGAAGGCCACCAATGGCGGTCTTATCGACGCCTCCAGGGCGGACACCGTCTACGATGGCGTTTTTACCACTTTTGGCACCCCCCCTTCCATCTATTTTAAACAAGTCGGCAGAGGGGCTTCCGCATATGACGCTGCTGGTACTGTCGCCAATAACCGGGCAGCTGCCAGCTCCACGATGTCATCGGGTCTGACCCTTACCGCCAACGGCACACTGCCCATTACCCTGACGGACTTCGATGCAGTAGTAAATAATGGCGCGGTCGATCTTACCTGGACGACCCAGTTCGAGCAGAACTCCGATCATTTCGACATCGAGCGCAGCTCCAATGGCGGCGCCAAATGGGATGTCATCGGTAAGGTGGCAGCCAAAGGCTATTCGACCCTTCCGGTGAACTATTCCTTTACGGATGCCAATCCCGGCAGCGGTACGGTGCAGTACAGGATACATGGATATGACATGGACGGACGGCCTACTCTTTCCCCCATCAAGATCATACGTACCACTCCGCTGGCTAATGTTACGATCTTCCCCAACCCGGCCAAGGACTATGTAAATGTATCCCTGCCCGTGAGCGAGGCCACAACAGGCATGGTGAGCATCCGGCTCTTTGGACAGAGCGGTCAGCTCCTGGCGGAAAAACGTGTACAGGGAGCAGGTGGAACTATCCAGTCATTCCCTGTCAGCAGCTATGCCCCGGGCAATTACCTGGTGCAGGTGGTTACGGCGGATGGAGCTAAGCAGGTAAGCAAGGTGGTAATATCTAAATAAATATACATTCCAGCCCCCCGCCGGCCAGGCGGGGGGCTTTTTTTATACAATAACCTCACCCACAAAAGAGTTATTATGTGTATCCAATATCTCCATGACCATGAACCGCCTCCTCCTTTCGAAAAACATCCTGGTCCTGCTGTCTGCAGGGCTCATCCTGCATGGCGGGGCCTCCGCGCAATGTACTGCAGATAACCTTTCTACCCGCACATACGATACAGTCCTCACCGGTCCGGGCTATGGCACCTATAACCTCAGCTTCCCAAAATGGAGCCCGGAGTCAGGGCTGCTGGTATCCGTAAAGGTCAATGCCAATGTAAACATCGCATACGGCTTCTCTCTTAAAAACGTGGATGTGATGGCGGGCTCCTATACTATCCAGGTTGGCCGTGAAGACCTGATAACAAGCCCGTCCCTGCCGGCTGACTACGACAATATCACAGAACAGAATATAGGGGTCTACACGCTGAACCCGGGTGACCAGGTGGCAAAGCCCCCTTTTCCCCTTTTGAGCAATTACAATAATACGGATAGCCTTTCTGCAAATACGGCGCCTTTCCTCGGCAGCGGCCGGGTAAATTTTACCTATGCTCCCATCACCTATACGAATATCCATACCACCAATAATATAAGCTATAGCTATCATGCATCCGCATCCGAAGCTACCCGCTTTTCTCTTACCTATGTGTATTGCAATGCGGGTGTGGTCCTCAGCAAGGACCTCACTGCTTTTACGGCTGTATTAAAAGACCTTGCCTCGGTGCAGTTGAGCTGGAGTGCCACGGGAGAAGAAATGGACAGATCGTACGAGATACAGCGGAGTGAGAATGGGAGGGACTTTATCACTGTCGGCATCCAGCCCGCCATTGCGGGGGTCACCGATCATGTGTATATAGACCATCCGGCAAGTGCGGGTATTGGTAAATGGTATTATCGTTTGCGGATCATCACGTCAGGCGGTATTTCCTTTTCTCCTGTAAAAGAAGTGACCATGGGGCAGGATGGGCTTGGGAAGCTGACGATCTATCCCAATCCGGCCGTGAGTCATATCAACCTGGTACTTCCGGGTGATCCAGGCCGGCCTGGTGACTGGCGCGTAGATATCCTGACGGCTGACGGAAGACTTGTACAGCGGGCGGAATTCTTTCATACCAACAGCTTCTTTATCAATTTCCGGCAACATTTGTCTCCGGGGGTTTATTTTATCCGGGCTACTGACCTCATGGGGCAGGGGATACGGGTTGCTTCCTTCAGGGCCGACGGGCGGTAATCCCTTCTGGCCCGACGACGATGACCTATAAACGCTGTAGTCTTATAACTACATTGTTTGCTAAGAGATTATAGTGTTTTTCCTAACGGAAGAGAGATTAATTACTTATTAAATCTTCGTAAACATACTTGGGTAGGTAAAATAAATACCACCCTTTTGGAGTTATAAATACCGCAGTATCCAGGAACCCTATTAACACTATTTCCCTATGAGAACGTGCAGAATCCAATTATCCCTGGTGACAAGCTTCCTATTGTCCCAGGCGGGGTTATTGATCAGCCCCATTTCGTCTGTTGCGCAAACATGCAGCGGCAGCATCCAAACAGTGACGTTTGACACTGTGCTCTCCGGAAACGGCAGCCAGCCGTATAGTCTTCCTCTCCGGCAGTTTTATTCCCCAGAAGGCTATACCTTGTTAAGCGCGACCCTCCAGGCCAATCTTACGACTACCTCCACACTCTCTTTTGAGAATACGACAAACATCACACAAACCTTTAATCCCAAGATTGCCCGTGGGGATGAAGTGGATCTTGACGGAGATTATCTCACCGATGGATCGGCGAACTACAATGTTCCTCATACTGTCCTGAACGCATTCCAGACAAAGACTTACGGGCCTTCTACTATTTTCAACAATGTAAACGTCATCGACTATACCGTCGGGCAATCGGATGGAACGCTGAATTCGTTTATCGGCAGCAGCAATCTCAACCTTGGTTATACGACATCGACCTTTATCAACAATGTTCCCCTGGGCGTCAATCCCTCTGCCACGGCTTCGGACGATATTCATTTTTCCATTACCTATACCTTCTGCAACCCTATCGCACTGGCATCGAATATCATTACATTCACGGCCGGCCGGCGGGATGAAGCGACAGTGGCGCTGAACTGGATCGTAGCAAACGAGATGAAAGGCCGGCGCTATGACATCGAAGTGAGCACCGATGGACGGCAGTTCGTGTATTATGGATCCCAACCTTCGCAGACAGCACCAGGCGAAGCCAGCTATATTTACGATTATGCCCTCCGGCCGGAAAACAAAGGAAGGCTGTATTTCCGGCTAAAACAGGTGGACCTGGATGGAACAGCGGCCTGGTCGGAAGTGCGTACCGTCGACCTGGACAGGGCCGCAGGGCCGGGTAGATTTGTGGTATATCCAAACCCGCCTACGGATCATATCGATCTTGTCTTCCCTTCCGCCGGAAGGAACTGGCGGACGGATATCATTGCAGCAGATGGACGTATGGTCCAGCGGAATGTGTTTAACAATATCGTCCAGGGGACGATGTACTTTTCGCATAAGCTGGCGTCAGGCGTTTATTTTGTACGTATCACGGACCTGCAGTCGGCAGCATCGCATTCGACGTCTTTTGTGATACGGTAAGACCTTTTCCCGGTCATAGCGCCACCTGGAATAAAACCCGCCCGGACCCTTTCCGGATAAACCGGCGGTCCGTGACGGGGCGCTCCACTGTGAATAAAAGTTCTACGGCCGGGTGATCAATCTGTCAAATTCTTCTGCAGGCATGTCTGCCAGGATACGGCGCATGGCTGCGGCATTGCCGGAGATACGGATAAAAAGATTCTGTATCTTATCACTCTTTATTTTTTTGACCGTCACGGTGCGCCAGTTACTCTTGTCGGCGGCCCAGACAGCATTGTAGTTACCATATGTGTCAGGTTGCGGAGCCCAGCTGCCTGCCATCCAGAGCGCCATATTGTGCGAGTGTGTGTAATAATTCACGGCATCGAGCAGATCGGGCTGTGGAAAGGCGTACCATTTTGCAGCGGGGGGTGATCCGCCGGGGGAAGCTGTTCTTTTGCCGCCGGCTGTTTCCACCAATCTGTTGTTAAAATCAAATTCGATCACCACGACGCAGGCTTCATGGAAACGAAGCTTTTGGACATTGGATTCTTTTTCGCGATCGGCATTGTCCTTCTCCCCCTGTGGGTCCTTTTGCAGATCGGTGGCCTTATTGATGAAATAGTCCTGTTTATTGCGATAGGCGTCCACGCTTTTTTCATAAACGTTGACGCCTGTCTTGTTGCCGGCGGCGAGGTCTTTCTGGTATTGGGCGATATGGTCAGTCATATACTTCGCCATCAGGCCGCCCCAGTAATTGGCGGAATCCATATAGGCCTGGATAGTCCCTTGTCTGCTATTGATACGTGCCTGGGAGCGACCAGCCTGATCCAGTCTGCGCCGGCTGAAATCTTCCAGCCATCCACGCCAGGCCTGCAGACTATCCTTGTCGACAACGAACTGCCAGACCATACGGGCCCAGTGCGCGGGGCGGCGCTCATAGACGAGCACGGCGTCATTTTCATCCCTGTAGCCGCCGCCAAGGGCTTCATATATTTCAGTGACATCCCATTTTTCTTTACTTGCGATATTATTCACCAGCGCGGCGGCCCAATTGCGCAGCCTGTTCTCCATGGCTACCTCACAGGGTAGTACGGGACTGCCGAGCCGGGAGATGCTGTCGCCGGCGCTGCCGGGATCACTTCGCAGGTCGGGACAGGCAGCAGGGAATTGCGGGCATGGCTGCGCGTGGGATAAGCAAGGGATGGTGATGGTGAGTCCTGTCAGCATACCTGTCAGCATAATGGAGTAACGAAAAGTATTCATAATGGAACTTTATTTAGTTGCGGTCTTTTTGGTTTTGCCGTTGCCATTGTTCTCGATGTGTACGGTATAACGGCCGTATACGACAGCCTCGGCCAATTTGGGGTTGACTTCTTTGGCATCGTACACCTTGTCCACGAGGACAGGGTTATTGTTCTGTACGGACAGAAGGAAGTCGACGTACATCAGCTTGCCGACTACGGTGTTGGTGGTGATGCCGCGGGCCTTGTCCAGCAGCTCCTTCATCTTTTCGTAATTGACGGCGCCCTGGCCCCCATTCATTTGTGCTCTGAGGGCTTCCGCCTGCCGTTTGAGCTCCTCTTCCTGTTGCTTTAGGTCCCCGGCTGCCTGCCGCGCCTCGCCATCCTCTGCAAGACGCTTTTTTGCCATGACGTCCTCGAAAAAGGACTCAAGACCACCGAGGCCAATATTTTGAGGAGGGCTATAGGGTATCTGAAAGGTGCCTGCCGATGTGGGATTGGGCGTAAAGCCGGTGAGCATGATGGTGTCGTGGCCGGGGTTACAGAAATCCATGCTGAGCTCTTTCAGTACGGAGGTGTATTTCCTGGTGCCGATGTAGACGATCTTTGGGGCGTTGGGTGGGGTGATGAATGCATTATCTATCAGCTGACAATCGATGGTCTGCTGCAACCGGGGCTTGTAGAACCCGAGATGATCCGGATTGTCCTCATCGGCGACGACCCATTTATAACATTGATTGCTGTCCTGCCTGAAATAAGGCATGATATGGCAATCTCCCTTTACATGGGCCAGGCGATAGCCGCCGTTCTGCCCTATCTTGATATCCATCTCGATGGAGAGCTTGAAGCCGTTGACGATCTTCTGCAGCCGGGCAAGGTATTTATCGAAGTCCTGGTCATTGGCGCCCAATAGTTCTACGTCCCTGTAGAGGCTGATAATGAAGGGGATATTGCCGATGGTCCGCCAGTCATTGTGTGTAAGGGCGTTGTGATAGAAGTCGATGTTTTGCTGTATCAGGCTGGACAGGTAGCCCTGCATGCTTTCAAAAGCATGTTCGCTGCCGGAGAAGAGCTCCCAGTTCCGGCAGATGGAGAGATAGGTACGGAGGATAGCTTTGGCCGCCTTGAAATTATTCTGGTTGGCCCGCACCAGCTTTTCCGCCCGCAGGTACAAATGATAGATCGTCTCGAATACCGCATTGTAGAGATCATGCAGCTCGATATAGGCGCAAGGGCCGGCCTTGGAAGGGTCTTTGCTGTAATGAAAAGCCGGCTCCAGCTGCGGGTCCATTCCATCCTCCTGGCTGTAGCCTGTTATGGCGAGGTCATGAAGGATGCCGAGCCCTTTTCGGATGATGCTGTCCTCGGGATGCATAAAATCCCGGGCATAGTGTTCGACGGTGGTATCATAGACCTTTCGCAGGTTGGAGTCGCAGGCATAGCAATTGTATTCGAACGCGGGCGGTGGGGGAATGTTCAGATCGTTGTAATGCCCTTTCACATGTTGCTTATAATAGTCTGTCACCTGATCGTAATCGTTCTTCACATTTTTGCAATAGTCTCCTACGACATCGGCGAGGGTGCGGGAAGGTTTTGAGACGGGGACGGGCTTTTGGCCGGTGAGCATATCCCGGCCTGGGTCGATCCTGTATCCTTCCAGCTGCTGTTTGCGCTCTTCCGCATCCGGGAGCAGCGTCTGATAAAAGTGATGGGTAGCAGGGTCGAGGTTCTCCTGCGGGTCCTGTAGGGCTTGTATGAACCTGTCCTCGGACTG
>DASZVM010000620.1:0-2505 GCA_035547295.1 Puia sp.
ATTCGGATTGACGGCGGCTGCCAGCAGATCTGCCAGCGCACCTGACGGAGCTGCCGAGGAGGTAATATAACCCATGAATTTGGGGTGCCCGTTCAGGAGGGAATGATCAAACAGCAATGGAGCGATCCTTGAAAATATTTCAGCAGCCGGTGTGCCGTCCTCGGGGAGAGCAGGGGCATTCAACAGCTGTTGCAGCTCCCTTGACGTCCTGGCCGTGGTAACAGGCCGTCTGCCGATGTTGCCCGTGTGGTCGGCGATCATATCTATCAGCCAGTGACCGACCGCCTTGAATTCTTCCCGTTGCAGCTCGATAGGTGGTATCATACGCAAATGTATCGCGTCATTCCAGGGAGCGCATGACTGTAGAGCTCAAAGACCTTTCTTAAAGGCTCATGGCTTTTTTGCTTTTGGGCGGCATGCCAAACCTTGCCTTGAACTGGCGGCTGAAATGGGAGGGGTTTTCAAAACCGCTTTCAAAAGCGGCTTCGCTGACCGTCTTGTGCATATTTTCCAGCAGGTGCATGGAGTGATGCAATCTTTTTTCGAGGAGCCATTTGCCGGGCGTGGTGCCGAACTGTTTTTCAAAATCCCTTTTGAAGGCGGAGAGGCTGCGATTGCACAGCTCCGCATATTGCTCCAGCTTCAGGTTATAGCAGAAGTTGTCCTCCATGATCCGCTGCAGGGCCGCTGTCTGTGGTTCGTGCAGGAGCGAGCAGAAATAGGACAGTAGTTCCGAATTACGGGGATTGTCCGCGATCGTCAGTATCAATTCTCTGAATTTCAGCTCGAGGAGGGATTGGTCTGGCTCGTTCGTGCTGCTGAAATAAGAGGACATGGAGACAAAGAAGGCTTCCAGGGTTTCGCTGGTATCCAGGAGGATCACCGGCTCGTATTTGTTGCCGGGCTTGCCGATGGGGGTAGTCTTTGTCTGTAGGGTCTCGCATAGGAATTCATCCGGCATAAAAAAGAGCACCAGGCAAAATCCGCTGTCGAAGAACTGTTCGATGATGCTGGCCCCTTTTCTTACAAAGACGCAGCTGCCTTTTTGCATATCATAGCTGCGGTGGGCCGTGTGCCAGATCTTTCTCCCGTCTATGACATAGAAGATATAGTTATATCTGCTCCAGAGGTCGGTGTACCGGGTCTTCATTAGCCGGGCTTCCAGCGGGCAATTGAATGCAGTGATAAGGGTGTCCCCACAGTTGAACTGGCGGCAGAAGTCGGGATGCTGCAGAACCCTATCGTAGAAGTTGACCATAAGAAGTCGTATCTTGATAAAATTAATAATAACATTCTAAAAATGAAAATATGCCTTATAGCGAAAAGCTGGCCGACCGCATCCGCATCATCCTCTTCGATCTGGGTATCCCCAGGGTGGAGGAAAAGAAAATGTTCCGGGGAATGACCTTTATGGTGGATGATAAGATGTGCATCAGTGTCAGCGGAGACAGGCTCATGTGCCGTGTGGACCCTGCGCTGCATGATCAGCTGTTGGAAGAAAAACCCTGCCGGACCATGATCATGAAGGACAGGGAGTATAAGGGGTATATACTCGTCAACGAGGAGGATGTCGCGAAAAAGGCGGAGTTGGATTTTTGGATCAGGCAGTGCCTGGATTTTAATGGACAGGCGAAGTCGTCGAAAAAGGGGAAGGCCAGGAAAGCCGCAAAGAAAAAATAGAGAAGGTGTATCACATGGACTACAATTTTTTATGCGGATTCCCAGGACAAAATAGAAGCGCTCGACTTCATTTTTCATCACACGGACCTGCAGGTATATGACCACTCATAACGAATAGGGGGCATTGAAATGGGAAGGCCCCAATACTTTGGAGGGAATAGCTTCGAATGTCAAGTTTAACAATCTAAATGTTAAGTTTATTTGACTTTTTGGAAATAACACTTTACCTTGTATAAAAATTGTAAACTGACATGAAAACGCGATTCTTATTCGCGCATAGATACAGGCGTGTCGGATGGATCATTGCCCTTCCGGCGTTTGTCCTGATGTTATTTACGCTCCATGCTGATTTTGAATTTAAATTCCTGGATTATGGCGACGGATCTTTTCCATCATCTTTTTTTATAACGGGCTGTTCCTGGAGATCATGGCCTATAATATCTGCACGCCGCTGATATTATTTATCATACGCTATCATGTAGTGATGTACAACGATCGGAAGTACCTTAAAAAGAGCAGCCTATGAAAAATACCATCCGTGTGGAAAGAGCCATTCTCAATATTACGCAGGCGGAATTAGCGGAGAAGGTGGCAGTATCCAGGCAGACCATCAATGCCATAGAAAGCAACAAATACGTACCTTCCACAGTGCTGGCGTTGAAGATCGCCCGGGTATTTCAAAAGAAAGTGGAGGATATCTTTACACTGGAGGATACGGATTAACGTTAAGTCAATTCGCCCTTACAGGCATTTCAATCTTTTAACCAGATAAAATCTTAAAAGATGAGGCATTGGCGCTAAGCTATAACAATGGGCAGCAGTATA
>DASZVM010000621.1:0-2448 GCA_035547295.1 Puia sp.
ATCTTATGGAACTCTCCGGACCACCATTCACTCTACGACCTTCCAGGCTACGGATGCCAACGGCAAGCCTGTTGCGGACGTCCGCAATGGCCTGCCTGTTCTCTCCTGGCGTTCCGATGCACGCACTGCTTTTCCAGTCCGGAGCAACCAACTGCGGGATGTAGGGGATATCAATCCCAGGTTCAGGGCAGGCTGGGACAATACTTTTACGTATAAAAGCTTTAGCCTGAATGTGCTCCTGGACGCGAAGATCGGCGGTGATTTCGTGGCATTGAGCTATCGTTACGGCACCCATACGGGTGTGTTCCCCAATACCCTGCAGGGCAGGGATGCCAGTCATGGCGGTATCGGATGGACCAGTAAATTCGATGGGCTGTCCTATGATGACGGAATGCTTCCTGCCGGCGTTTTTGCGCAAGGGCAGATGATCGGGCAGGCAAACGGATCGCAGGTGGATGTCAGCGGTCTTACTTTCAAGGAAGCATACGACAAGGGATATGTGGAGCCTTCTCATACGCCCCAATTCTTTTATCGTTATGGATCTTCTTCAACGGGCGTTTCCGATTACTGGATACTGAAGAATTCCTACATCGCCTTGCGGCAGGTGGCGATCAGCTATAACATCCCGGCGAAATGGTTTGAAAAAATAAAGTTGAATGGTCTATCTCTTTCCGTGGTCGGAAGGAACCTGTTATATGTATACCAGTCATTGCCGTACAATTTCAATCCCGAGTCCAACAATTCAAACAACACGGCGTGGTCGGGAGAACAGGGGTTCCTTCCCAAGACACGTACGATCGCCGTTAGTCTAAAGGCGGCATTTTAGATAGTAAAGGGATAGGGAAACCATTAAATTAAAAAGTCATGAAACAATCAACCATATTATCATATCTCACCGGATCGCTATTGTTGCTGGGAGCTGTCTCCTGCAAAAAGGAATTCGGCAGGACCAATACCAATCCCAGTGTCGTTACTGTGCCGGATGTAAAATTCCTCCTTACCTATTCGGAAAATAAACTGATCACTTACCAGGGCACGGAATGGGTGTGGGAGAGCCTGGAGCAGCTGTTCCGGTTTACGCAGCATGTGACGACCAGCCCCTATGAGATCACGAGCAATGTGAATTCCCGTTACAATGCCTATTATTCGGATGTCTTGCCCAATCTGTTCGAGATCAGGCGACAGATAGCCTTAAAAGCCGACAGGGACAGCTATGGGAAGATGGGGGCCATCACCTATATCTTACAGGTGCTGCAGGGAATAAAGGTTACCGATATGAACGGTTCCATCCCGTACAGTCAGGCTGAGCAGGGGAGGTACCTGAATAACTTCAGCCCGGTGTATGATGCGCAGCAGGACCTTTTCGCCGGTTGGCTCAAACAGCTGGATAGTGTGATCTCGGTGCTTGCCGACGGGACGTTATCTACCCAGCAGAGCTATGGCACGTCCGACATCTATTATAACAGTGACTGGGCCAAATGGATCAAGCTGGCCAATACCCTCAAGCTTCGTATCGCGGCCAGGCTTGAGAACCGGGATGCGGCGAAGACAAGTGCTATCTTTAAGGAGGTTATGACCAACCCTACCGGGCCCATTACGACGGACGATGCCCAGATGTCTTACCAGAACAAGGACTATCTTCCTTTCGGCAGCGGCGGCGATATCAACTACAGGAGTATTCGTTATGGGACCCGTCCGATCATCAACTTCCTGAAATCCGCGAATGACCCCCGGCTGCCTATCTATTTCGAGAAAAACGATTTGCAGGGAAGCTTTAAGGATACGCTCACCAAATATGGGGTGAGCCTGCCTGCCTTTATCGATCCGGCCGATCCGCTGATTGCTTACCAGGGTGGTCCGGCGGACTGGACCACGGACCCTGTGACGGCTGCCTATATCAGCAATGCATTCACCGTCACCGGCTCCTCCTCCAAATACTTTTTGATCTCGCCGATCAACCGGAAATTCTTTTCCCCCCGATATAACGGCGCTACCGCGGGTATATCTATGGAGATACCTGTCAGCAATGCGGAGAGCTGTCTGCTGATAGCCGAGTTCATCCAGAAAGGATATGGCATGGGCATCGACACGAAGGGAACGGCGGAGGATTGGTACAGGAAGGGCGTCGCTTCCTCTATCGCGACCATGAACAAAATGGCTATTGCGGCGGGGTCTTCCACGGGATTCACCGGAGATGGGAGCACTGAGATCGAAAATTATCTTGACAATCCAAAGATCGCCTTCAACGGGGTCAATGATCTTGAAAAAATTTATGTACAAGAGCATCTTAATTTCTATAGAAATGGAAACGAGGCATTTGTATTTTGCCGTCGGACCGGATATCCCAAGACCGGCTCCAGCTACTATGCCAGAGAGGTTTTCAATGAGACGATCCCCCGGCGGTGGTGGACTTCCGACCCCGGCGAGGTCAACCGAGCCAACTGGAAT
>DASZVM010000622.1:0-7062 GCA_035547295.1 Puia sp.
GGTGAGATATGCCTATATGCTGGATGGTTTTAACAAGGACTGGCTGGCGGGCGAGGACAGGCTGCCCAAAGCGGTGTACACCAATCTGGATCCGGGTGATTATACTTTTAAGGTAAGGACGGCAAATGAGGATGGCTCCTGGAACGATGAAGCGCTGGAGCTGGGTATCAGGATATTACCTCCATTCTGGAAGACCCCGCTGGCCTATCTGCTGTATGTCCTGCTGCTGGCCGGCGTCCTGCTGTTTGCCCGGCATATGATCCTCCGGCGGGCGTCCATGCGTTTTGCGCTGGAGCAGGAGAGGAAGGAAGCCCAGCGTCTGCACGAACTGGATATGATGAAGATCCGTTTCTTTACCAACGTCAGCCATGAGTTCAGAACGCCTCTTTCGCTGATACTGGCTCCCCTGGATAAGATCATACGCAATACGGACGATCCGGGCCGGAAAGCCCAGTTCAACCTCATCCATCGTAATGCCCGCCGGCTGTTGAACATGGTCAACCAGCTGCTGGACTTTCGCAAGCTGGAGGTACAGGAGACGCGGCTGAATGCGACAAAAGGTGACATTATCCGGCATATCCGGGAACTGTCTTTTTCGTTTACCGACATCGCGGAAAAAAAGAACATCGATTTTTCCTTTGAAGGGCCGTTGTCTTCCCTGTATACTTTTTTTGATCCGGACAAAATAGAACGGATCATTTTCAACCTGCTTTCCAATGCCTTCAAGTTTACGCCGGAACGCGGCCGTGTTGCCGTGAGCGTAAGCTTTGATCCTGCGGGGATGCTGGAGATCAGGGTGCGGGATACGGGTATCGGTATTGAAAAAGACAAGCAGGAGAGGATATTCGAGCGATTTTTCCAGAATGATATCCCTGGTTCGATGGTCAATCAGGGCAGCGGTATCGGGCTGGCGATCACCCGGGAATTTGTCAGGCTGCACAATGGCACTATCCATGTGGACAGCGAGCCGGAGAGGGGTAGCTGTTTTACGGTGTTGTTGCCGGTGACTGTCATCGAGCCCGAAATTTCCCTTGACCCTCCTCCAATCTCCGCTCAAAAGCACCTCCGCCGGCCAGGCAACGCCAAAAAGCCTACCGTACTCCTGGTGGAGGACAATGAAGATTTCAGGTTCTACCTGAAAGACAACCTGAACGAGTTCTTCAATATCCTGGAGGCCGCCAATGGAAAGGAGGGGTGGCAAAAGACCCTGGGTGGTCATCCCGACCTGGTGGTCAGCGACATCAGCATGCCGGAGATGAACGGCATCGATCTTTGCCGGAAGATAAAGGAGGATAAGCGTACGGCCTTGATCCCCGTGATCCTTCTCACTGCCCTGTTGGGGGAAGATCAACAGCTGAAGGGGCTGGAGACGGGCGCGGCCGACTATATGACAAAGCCTTTTAATTTTGAGATCCTTCTTTCAAAGATACGCAACCTGCTGGCGCTCCAAGAGACCAGCCGTAAGACCTATCAGAAGCAGGTGGAAGTTTCCCCCGCTGAACCCGATGTAGGGTCGGCGGACGAAAAATTTATCCGGCAGGCCCTGGACCTGGTGGAAAAGAATATGGCCAACCCGGATTTTTCCGTGGAGGAGATGAGCCGGGAACTTTTTATCAGCCGGGTCGCCTTATATAAAAAAATATTGTCATTGACCGGAAAGACCCCCATCGAGTTTATCCGGAGCGTCCGGCTCAAACGGGCGGCCCAACTGCTGGGGAAAAACCAGTTCACCGTGGCGGAGATCGCCTACGAGGTGGGGTTCAATAACCCCAAATATTTCTCCCGGTATTTCAAGGCTGAATTTGGGGTGCTGCCCTCCGCTTATCAGCGGGAA
Source organism: Puia sp. (assembly GCA_035547295.1). GTDB lineage: Bacteria > Bacteroidota > Bacteroidia > Chitinophagales > Chitinophagaceae > Puia. The sequence goes on from DASZVM010000622.1 coordinate 1,835, forward strand.
AATGGTTAACATTCCGATACCAGGTTAACATTTGAACCCCCAGACATAAACATTCCCATCCCCTGACCCTGCGGGCTTGTATATAGTTTTACAGCTTGTAAAACAGCTTGCTATGCCCGACAGAAAATTGATTTGTCTCCTGCTCGTCCTCTTTTTTTCCGCCGCCCGGGCAAAAGCCGATGGTTCCTATACGCGTACCTCAGACGGGGTCATCATTTATCCTGATATAAAATTTTCCGGTAATACGGCCGCGGTAAAGCTTTCAGTGATTGCAGACAATATTATACGGGTACTCTCCTTCCCCGCAGGCTCCCCTCAGCCATCTGCAAAAAGCCTTATCACCATCTATAGAATAGACTCCTCTCTTAAATGGAACCTCTCCAACGACGATCAAAAGGTCACGGTACGCACCCGTCTGATCACGGCGACTGTCGTCATTGCCACGGGAGCCGTCACCTTTACAGATGCTGACGGCCGGACCATTCTCGCGGAAAAGACCGCCGGCGGGCGCAGCTTTGATGCAGCCGTCTTTGACGGGGAGCCCTCATATCATATCCGGCAGACCTTTGAGACCATGCCGGGAGAAGCGTTCTATGGTCTGGGCCAGCACCAGGACGGTTTAGTGAATTACAAAGGCTACCGGGTAGACCTTTTCCAGAATAATACCGAAGTGGCCATTCCCTTTCTTCTGTCCAGCAGGAACTATGGGGTCCTCTGGGATAATTATTCCCTTACCTCAGTAGGGGATATCCGTGCCTATAAGCCCCTGTCGGCTCTCCGGCTGTATTCTGTCCATGATGAGGAGGGATGGCTGACGGCGACTTATCACAACGACAAGCTGCATCCTCAAAATACCGACCCGCAACTGGCGGCATCCGATATCAACTACGCATACCTGGGAGACTCCAAAAAAGGCTTGCCTCCCACGTTTACTCCCGCAAAGGGGTCGGTGACCTGGGAAGGAGCGCTGGCTTCAGGGGCAGAAGGCATCCACAAGTTCAGGGTTACCTATGGAGGATATGTAAAGGTATATATCGACGGTAAATTATACCTGGACCGCTGGCGTCAATCCTGGAACCCGGGCTCAGCCATCCTGGACGTGCCGATGGAAAAAGATAAAAAAGTTCCTGTCAGGATAGAATGGGCGCCGGATGGGGATGAATCCTACCTGTCCGTCAAATGGCTGGACCCTGTGCCTGCTGCACAAAGCAACGACCTCAGCTTTTCGTCCGAAGCGGGCCGGCAGCTGGATTACTATTTTGTCTATGGGAAAGACCCGGATGAGGTCATTGCAGGCTACCGTCATCTCACGGGTAAATCGACCATTGTTCCAAAATGGGCCATGGGTCTCTGGCAAAGCAGGGAAAGATACAAGACCCAGGAAGAGATACTCAATACCGTGAAAGAGTTCCGTACCCGACGGATACCGCTGGACAATATCGTTCAGGACTGGAGCTATTGGGAGCAGGATGCATGGGGCAGCCAGGATTTTGACGCCAGCCGGTTCCCTTCGCCCGACAGCATGATCCGCGCTTTACACAATGACCTCCATGCACATTTTATGATCTCCGTATGGCCGAAGTTCTATGAAGGCATCCCGGCTTATAAGCATTTCGATCAGAAGAGCTGGTTGTACAAAAGGAATATTGCCGACAGCCAGCGGGATTGGATCGGGAAAGGATATGTATCTACTTTTTACGATGCTTTTAACGGAGATGCCCGTAAAGGCTTCTGGGACCTCATCAATAAGAAGCTATACAGCAAAGGTGTCGACGCCTGGTGGATGGATGCCAGCGAGCCGGACATCCTTTCGAATGTCAGTCCGGAAAAAAGAAAAGAGCAGATGACACCGACGGCCCTGGGGCCTGCTGCCGAATACCTGAACGCCTATCCGCTGGAAAATGCAAAGGGCATCTATGAAGGGCAGCGGCTTGCCAATCCCGATCAGCGGGTATTTATCCTTACCCGCAGCGCTTTTGCCGGCTCGCAGCATTATGCCGCTGCTGTATGGAGCGGGGATATCGCCGCGCGATGGACGGATATGAGGGATCAGATCGCCGCCGGCATCAATTTCTCCCTATCCGGCATTCCGTATTGGACCATGGACATCGGTGGTTTTGCCGTCGAACATCGCTACGAGCATGCAAAGGGCGAGGACCTGGAAGAATGGAGGGAACAGATGACCCGCTGGTACCAGTTTGGTGCATTCTGTCCTTTGTTCCGCGTGCACGGCCAGTTCCCGTACCGTGAGATCTACAACGTGGCGCCGGAAGATCATCCTGCGTACAGGAGCATGCTGTATTATGATAAATTACGCTACCGCATGCTGCCCTATCTCTATACGCTTGCCGGGATGGTATGGCGCAACGATTACACCATCATGCGGGGGCTGATAATGGACTTTGCAGGCGACACGGCCGTAAAGAACATAAGCGATGAATATATGCTGGGTCCATCGTTGCTGGTGGCGCCGGTGTGCAAATACAAAGCCCGCAGCAGGGCAGTCTATCTCCCCGCGGGTCAGGGTTGGTATGATCTCAATTCCGGCAAATATGCTGCCGGCGGGCAGACTGTCATAGCCGACGCGCCTTATGAACGCATGCCCGTGTATGTAAAGGAGGGAAGCATCCTTCCTCAGGGGCCGGATATTCAATACACAAGTGAGCGGCCTGCCGACACCGTTACCTTATACGTGTATACGGGAAGAGATGGACAGTTTACGCTATACGAGGATGAGGGTACGGACTACGGCTATGAGAAGGGGGCTTATGCCACCATACCATTTACCTATGATGAAGCGGCAGGAGCGCTGACCATCGGGCAGCAGGAAGGCAGCTATCCGCATATGCTGCAGAAAAGGACATTCAGGGTGGTGCGTATTTCAAAGGACAGCGGAATGTCGCCCGTCCGTACCATTCATTACAAAGGATCACAGGTTACTATTAAACTTAGATAACGTCTTTTACTAATCACTAATTGTTTGCTTTATGAGAAGATCAAAATGGTTACTCATTTTACAGCTTCTGCTATTTTTACTACTCTCCCAAAGGGATATGTATGCGCAGGAGACGAACACCGTCTCAGGTACGGTGGCAGCCGCCGATGGCAGACCATTGGCGGGCGTAAGTATCCGGATAAAAGGAAGCGCCAGGGGAACTACCACTGACGCAGGAGGGAAATTCACCCTTCGCGCCAGGGTGGGCGATATGCTGGAGATCAGCAGTGTCGGGTATCAACCGCAAACCGTGCAGGCAGGTACGGACGCATTGAATATTTTGCTGACGGCACTTCCCAACGGGCTGGATGAGGTCATTGTCATCGGCTATGGCGGACAGCGAAAAAGGACGGTTACGGGCTCTACCGTCCGGGTGACGGGCGGCGAGCTGGAAAAGAACCACAATGTCAGCGTAGCGCAGTCGTTGCAGGGACAGGCGGCAGGCGTACAGGTGACCACGAATTCAGGACAGCCCGGCGATGCCCTGCGTATCCGTCTCCGGGGAGTAGGCACCAACGGCGATCCCAATCCCCTCTTTGTAGTCGATGGGATGCCTACCGGCGATATCTCCTATCTCAACCCATCCGATGTGGAAAGCATCGACGTTCACAAGGATGCCGCGGCAGCCAGCCTTTATGGCGCGCAGGGAGCCAACGGGGTCGTATTCATCACGACAAAAAAAGGGAAGGCGGGAAAGAAGTCGGTTACCCTGGACGCCTACTACGGCTGGCAAAACCCCATGAAGAGACTGGATATGCTGAATGCGAAAGAATATGTGATGATCATGAATGAGGCGGGCATCAATTCCGGCAAATCTCCTTTCGACGCCTCCATCTATCCCTTCACCAATTATACCCGGGCGCAGCTGGACTCCATCGGCAGCGGCACGGACTGGCAGAAGGCGGCCACCATCGAAAATGCCACCACGCAAAGCTATAACCTTGGCTTTTCAGGCGGCAATGACCAATCCGTTTATTCCAGCTCACTGGGTTATCAGAAACAGCAGGGCATCATCGGCATGCCCGGCAAGTCTTTCTATGAACGCATCACTTTCCGGATGAACTCGGAGCACAAGCTTTACAAGGACATCGTAAAGATGGGAGAGAACCTTACCTATACGCATAGCAACCAGAGCGGCATCGGAACAGGTAATATCTATGGCAACTCCATCAGGAGCCTCCTGAATACCAGCCCGCTTTTCCCTGTGTATAACCCTGACGGTTCTTATGGCAGGAGCAAAAGCGCGGACGAGATCAATCCTATCGCTGCCATGGACTACCTCAACAACAACAGGACGGTGTATGATAAGGTATTCGGCAATGTATACGGCGAGGTCACGCTCATCAAGGGCCTGAAGCTCCGCAGCGATTTTGGCATTGACCTTTCCTATAACTCCACCAATACCTTTACACCTATATACAATTTGGCTTCCACCAATGTCTCCACCACTACTACGGCCGGACAGGGGCTTTACCGTAACTTTACCTGGAACTGGGATAATACGCTGACCTGGCAGCATAGTTTCGGGGATCACAACCTGACGGCCCTGGTGGGACACGGCGCCAAGCAGATCGACGGATTTTTTGTCAACGGCACCAAGCAGGACCTTATCATACCCGACTTTGAACATGCGGTGATCAATGCGGGCACCAATGCACTGACGCAAAAGATCTATGGCTCGCGGTCTGTCTCCGCCCTGGAGTCTTATTTTGCCAGGATCATTTACAGCTATCGCGATAAATATCTGCTTACAGCCTCTTTTCGCAGGGACGGCTCCACGAATTTCGGCGCCAATCGGCGGCATGGCAGCTTCCCCGCCATTTCCGCAGGATGGGTAGCGAGCAACGAATCGTTCCTCAAAACCGTGGACTGGCTGAATTTTTTAAAGATACGGGCCAGCTGGGGTAAGAATGGTAACGACCGTATCGGGGCCTTTAAATATCTGGCCACCGTCAGCAGCCTTTACCAGGGCTACTATTTCGGCGGTATAAACAATCCCAGCGTTTCCGTAGGCACCTCTCCCGACAAGATCCCCAATCCGGACCTGAAATGGGAAGCTTCCGAACAGACGGACGTAGGCCTGGACGCAACCATTGCAAAAGACTTTTCCGTCACCTTGGACCTGTACAATAAAACTACCCGCGACTGGCTGGTAGCGCCGCCTATTCCCGACCTCGTGGGCACCGGGGCGCCCTATATCAATGGCGGCAATATCCGGAACAAGGGGATAGAG
>DASZVM010000623.1:0-2919 GCA_035547295.1 Puia sp.
CCAGGCGATGCGGATGTAATTCTTAAGCATGGAAATGGCTGTTGTGGAGTGTGTGACGCCAAAAGAGTGCCGGAGTGATACTGAATTGATAACTAAATGATTGTGGTGATTTTGCTTGCGGGAACTGTACGTTTTTGATACGGAAGGTGTGCGGGGAAGGGCAGTAATAAAATAAAGAAGCATCAAGTCTTTTTCGGTATTTCAACTTTCGTTGTTGTACTTACTGACCCGATGCTCCTGTGAGTTGTTTCCATCTTTTTACAGATTTCCACTTCTCGAATTGATTTGCTTCTTTCGTTTTATTGATTTCTGCATTTCAATTATTACATCTAAGATAATATCACACATACCCTGTTTCCAAATTTTTACCTTTTATGTTATGCACCCGTTATGCACCAGGTTATGCACATAACTCTTTGCTGGCGCGGGTTTCAGTTATTTATTGAAATGTGTCGATTGGTTTTAGGATAGGAGTGAAAAAGGCCCCCAAGAGGAGGCCCTTTGAAAGGTTTCGGGTGAAGAAATGTTTAATGGAGAGGCGTGTATGTTCCCAGGTCGTTGGGGTAGTACGTCCCTCCGTCGAGATAGTAGGTACAGGTGTCAAATGAAGACTGACAAATGTAGTCTGCTTCGAGTGTGCCGGCCGGCAGAAAGGTACCGGGATAAGCGTCGCCTATATGGTGATAAAGTGCTCATGCTGGGCATCTGCAGTCAGCGTGCAGAGGAGTATGACCAGGAATAAGGCCACTTTTATGCATAATGGTTGAAACAGAAAAACTTATGCCAGCGCCTCTCAAGGGGTGGTATGTGTTTTGAATGCTGTTGTTTAAAAATAACTATGAGGAACATTCTTGCATATGGATTGGGTTTTTGCCTTCTCCTGGGGACCAGTTGTAACAACTCCAATCCGGACAGCGTAAAAGAGGCCCAAAAGGCAAACGATTCCACGGTGGATACTCTTGCAAAAAAGCAGTCCGTAACCGACTCTTCCGCCACGATACCTACAAAAGCCGATGCCGACTTTATGGTCAAGGCAGCCAGCGGAGGCATGCTGGAGGTAGACCTGGGCAAGCTTGCGCAGACCCACGCTTCCAGGCAGGGGGTAAAGGATTTTGGCGCCATGATGGTGGCGGATCACAGCAAGGGCGGGGATGCATTGAAATCGCTGGCCATGAGCAAACGTATCGTTCTCCCGGATTCGATATCCAATGAACAAAAAAGGGAACGTGACAACCTTATGAAAAAACATGGAACCGAGTTCGACAGAAGCTATATTACCCTGATGGTAAAAGACCATAAGGACGACATCGATGAATTTGAAAAGGCAGCGAAGAATGCAAGCGATGCGGATATCAGATCATTTGCCGCCAATACCCTCGGCATGCTGAAGATGCACCTGGATTCCGCCCAACAGCTGGACAAGGCCCTGCCAAAGAGGATCTCAGGCCCAAAGAGCGCACCGCCGTATCAATAAGCAGACCGGAGCGGTTTTTTTGAAAAAAATGAGTATCTTTTACAAAAACCTATGGAGGTACTAACACCTGCCAGGGAGGAAACCCGTCAACTAAACCGATGGCAGCACCGGTTGTTGCCCTGGATGATCATCATGCCCAGCCTGCTGATCCTGGTATTCATCTATATCTCCACCCGTCAGCTGGATGATTTTAAGACATCCATCAATGGATACCGGGCTTCCTTTGCCGAACAGAACCTGGTGTCACCTTCGGACACCACCGCCAGATCAGCCGGCATACGTAATAACCTGGACTATATAAAATGGTATTCAAAAGTAAAGATGGAGGAAAAGGCCCTCGATCATCGGTATGCCCAGTCCGGTTTTCTCCTGGTTGCGAGGACATATACAAAATACCTGGGCTTTTTCACCGGTATGATCCTGGCCATCGTAGCTGCGGTATTTATCATATCCAAGTTGCGTGAAGGAGAGACGACCTTTAGCGGGACGGCCGGTGAAAAAATGCAATTCAACCTGGTGAGCACGTCTCCCGGCATCATATTCGGCATACTGGGCACCACCCTGATGATGGCCACTATTTTATACAATCCTTCGATAGACCAGACAGACAGTCCGCTGTACCTTACTCCGGAGATGGTATCCCTTCCGACCAATCCTGCCAATCCCGCACCTGCCGTGAATCCACCCGTGCAACCTGGAAAGATCTCCTATGAGGAGATCCTTAAAAATTTCGGCAAAAGCGCCGGAACCGACACTACCCGTGGGAACCGTTAACCAAAAACACTTTTTATGCGACGTCTGCTTATTGCCGTCCTCTTCCTGGCACTGTCAGGGGAAGGATCCTCCCAGGTGAAAGTGCCTGTTCAATATTTCATCGATCTGCTGAACCAGGGGAAATACGATGTAGTATATGACAGCATCCAGCGGTTCAGGAATAAGGTGTCCTATGGCAAATCGCCCACCCTGGATTTCCTGGAAGCAAAATGTCTCTGTCTCAACGGCACCTGTCAGAACGCATATTCACTTTTTGCCAAGATATTTCAGTGCTATCATCTATCGGAGCAGGATAAGGAATTCCTTGTAAAGGAGATCGGCGATTGTCAGACCCCTTCGACGCAGGTGACGAGCCTGGCACCACAGGTAGTAGTCGTCATTCCTTCACAAAGCCTGACCTTTTCCTCGGGGTTACATGGAAAAATGGGTATGGTGTATAAGTGTACGGACACTTCACAGTTCATCGATATGTCCGGTCTGCCACCCGAAGACGTGATGATAGGGAGGATCTTTAATAAAGGACAACGGAAGGAAGCCCGGAAATATTGGTCTTCGCTGCTTGGTAATGAATACAGGATAGATACCAGTTCCGGCAGGTGGATCATCGTTACGCCCAATGAAGCGGGCGGTGGCAATGTCTCCGAGGCGATCGGGGCTATCCAGCGGACGGC
>DASZVM010000624.1:0-4356 GCA_035547295.1 Puia sp.
CCGCCCCCTGCTCCACCAGCATGGCAAGCGTAGACAGGCTATGATATTGTGCGGCATAGATGATGGGGGGTACGCCGGCTGGATCCGCTTCATTGATATCCAGCCCAAGCCGGATAAGCATGCCCAGAACAGCCGTGTCACCGGAAATAACGGTCCGTACAATAAGGGAGTTGCCGTCGTTGTTCTTTTTTACATCTGTTCCCTTTGTGATGAACAATTGGATCAGGGGCGCCGTACCGGGTATGGACACCAGCTTGTTGAGCATGGTCATTCCTCCCCGGGCGATGATATGTGCGTCGGCGCCTTTGTCCAGCAGCAGCATCGTTTTTTCTTCATCAGGTATCGCCAGCCATAGGGCGGTCAGGCTGTCAGGGTTGATGTAATTGATATCTGCGCCATACCGGATAAGTATCTTCATCGCTTCGGCCGTACCGTTGAGCGCGGCAGCCATCAGCGGAGAATAGCCATCCATCGTGTCATTGGGGTTGGCGCCTGCGTTTAGCAACTGTTCCAGCTTATCCCCATCGCCGCTGCGGATGACACTGAAAAGCGCTGCTGCGCCGGTGGATGACCCTTGCCCATGGACATGCAGGCCCATACAGAAAAATATGACTGTCAAAAATTTGTACATAAAGCGGCCAGGGTTTATTCAGGGAAGGATCATCAGGCAGACGGATTAAGATACCTATTATTTCGGGATTTTGCAAGTTGCCGCTGCGGCGATCCGGGCAATGACCGCTTCGCGGGTAGTTTCGTCCGCATGGGCGTCCTTTACAAAGACCGAGATGATGAGATGGCTGCCATCGGGCAGGGTAATGATCCCCACATCGTTAGTGGCTGCCGTAATACCCTCCTGGTTGGTATTGGAAGTACCTGTTTTATGGGCTACCGTCATGGATGAAGACAGCAGACCTTTGATCCGGCGGGGACCTGTGGCGGTCTCGACAAGGAATTGCATCAATAGCCGTGTGCTTGCCGGTGAGAGGATCCTGCCTTCCATGAATAGACGCAGCAGGGTGGTCATGGCTTCCGGCGTGCACCAATCCCCGTATTGTACGCTCCATCCCTGCGCCATTTGCGCTTCAGTGGCTACGATGGCGATATCCCGGACACCTTTTTCATGGATAAAATCCTGTACGGCGCCGGTACCTCCTGCCAGCCGGAAGAGGATATCGCATCCATTGTTATCGCTGGCGGACACAGTGTACCGGATGATCTCGCGTAAGGGTACATTTACCGTCTGGCCTTTGCAGGAATCGCGCAAGGGACTCAAGGTGCCTTTTACCCAGTCCTGCTCATCGATATGCACCAGCTGATCGAGGGAATAGACGCCTTGCTCTATGTCATGGAATATCTTTAACGCCAGGGGGAATTTAAAGACGCTTTGCATGGGGAAATGGTCTTTCCCATGAAAGGATAGCTGTTTGCCGGTGGCGGTATAAAGAAGGGAAACGCCTACTGCGCCTTTGGCGTCTTTTGCGATACGGTCCAGGGAGTCCCGCAGACCGGGTTGCCCTGCAGCAGTGTGGACGATGAATAGGATGAAGATAGTTGGTTTTAGCCGGATCATGCGATGAAGATACGGGTTTTCGGTGTCGTTCGGGTAAAGCGCCGGATCACTCTGCCCGCAGGCTCTTCACGGGATTGGTCAACGCATTGGCGCCATTTCCATAGACAAAATCATAGGTGAACAGCTGGAAGAAAGTGCTGTCGACATAATATCTGGTAGTTTTATAAGCTATCCTGTAGATCCTGTCCCCGTCCTTATGATGTTTGTCGTAGCGCAGCTCGTCGAAGATATAGAGCATGATCAACAGACAGACCGCCAGGCCCGCCGCCAGTCCGAAGATATTGATGGAGGAATACAGCCTGTTGCGGGCGAGATTCCTGAAGGCGATCTTTAAATAGTTTTTCAACATAACGCTTGATCATGTTTACATGGGATAAAAGTTGAAATGGGCAAAGCTGCCGGGAGAATTATTGCCTACCCAGAGACCCAAACCACCGTGTGTGGCCCTGCTGATCCTATCCACTTCCAGGGAAGGCTGCCGTTCATTGTTGACATATACCGACACGTGAATTCCTTTCAATACGATCTTTACATGGAACCATTCGTCGGGGTCGGGAGCAGGGAATATCTCATGTTCATATTTGCCGGGAAATTCATTACGCAGCTTTTCCCAGTCATAGTTGGGCATGCTGATATATTGCACGCCGTGACCGCGTCGTAACGCTTCGTTGCTTTTGAAATTAAAGGGCCTGAAATAAACGGCGTCGAATGTCGTGGGGTTCTGTATGTGAAAAGCTACTCCGACAAAGCTTTGCTGCATCTCGTGGCTTCCTTTGATATCCAGCTCGATGGTACCGTCGCCCATGTCTGCGCCCTTCAGTATCATCATGCCGTCGCCGGCCGCCTGGCTAAGACGGACGGAGTTTTTTTCCAGGACACGGGTTGCCGTACGGTTGACCAGCTGCCAATGATCGATGGCTTGGACGTCAGTAGAGATGTGCTGGCCTTTTACTGTTGCCAGAAAGCAGGTAGATGCCATCAGCAGGATGGATATTTTTATGCGCGGGTTCATGATTGGGGTAAGTGCTAAAACGGTGCCAGGCAGTTTGGGCCATGGCAGTCAATGTATTAACCGGCAGGGGCGGGGGCAGGAGTGTCCGTTTTTGATACGGCCCGGGTTTCAAAATCGTACAGCATTCTTTGCGGGTGTCATTGTTACTTATTGATTTTTAGGTGGATAGCATCGCGGCATTCATTTGGTAGCTTTCTTCTTAAATCATTCCCCATGCTGAAGAACTATCTGCTTGTAGCATTCCGGAACCTGACACGGAACAAAGCTTTTTCGGCGATCAATATCCTGGGACTTGCGCTGGGTCTTACCTGTAGCCTTTTCATCGGGCTATGGGTGCAGGACGAGCGTAATGTCGATCAGTTCAATGTCCAAGGCGACAGGCTGTATACCGTGTACGAACGGCAGTTTACGGGAGGCGTGATCAGGATACAGGGCAATACGCCGGGTGTATTGGCGGAAGGTATGAAGCGGGAGCTGCCCCAGGTGGAATATGCCAGCAGCGTCTCACATAACGAAGAGAATACTTTTCAGTCAGGGGGAAAGATCCTGAAGGAGGAGGGGTGTTATGCCGATAGGGATTTTTTTACCATGTTCACCTATCCGTTGCTGGAAGGGGATAAGGCTACGGTCCTGAGCCGGCCGGCGGATATGGCCATTTCCCGGAAAATGGCCGTTGCTCTTTTCGGAAGCCCCGGGGCTGCCATCGGTCGGCCGTTGCTGTTCAATAACAGTGTAGAGCTGAAGGTAACGGGTGTCTTTGAGGATGTGCCCCGGAACGCTTCCAATAAATTCGATTATGTCATCAACTATGGCTCCTTTCTGAAGCAGCATGAGGCCATGACCAAATGGACAAATACGGGCGTTGTCACCTATTTCATGTTGAAGAAAAGCGCTGACCCCACAGCCATGGACCGGCAGCTCACCCAATTGATGGATGCGCATACCCATTATGGAAAGGGATACCGTGTGGAGCTGGGTATCCAGCGTTTTGGGGACATGTACCTTCACTCCCGGTTTAACAGCCTGGGACAGCTGGAAGGGGGCAGGATCGAATATGTCCGGCTTTTTACCATTGTGGCTGTCTTTATCCTGCTGATCGCGTGTATCAATTTTATGAATATCACCACCGCCCGGTCGGCCAGGCGTGCAAAAGAGATCGGGGTTCGAAAAGTAGTGGGAGCTTTGCGTGTTTCCCTGGTCCGTCAGTTCATCGGGGAGGCGCTGATGCTGACGGGTATTGCCATGGCCATGGCCTTGCTGCTGCTGGCGATGTTACTCCCTGTTTTTAATACCTTGACCCAAAAACAGATTGCTTTTCCTTCCGGGCCGGCTTTTTGGATGGGTATCGGGGGTGTTATGTTGCTGACGGGTTTTATAGCCGGCAGCTACCCCGCTTTGTTCCTCTCCTCCTTCCGGCCTGTCAGCGTGCTGAAAGGTTCTCTAAAGCTCAGTGGAGGGAATGTGTTATTGAGAAAGGGGCTGGTGGTTTTTCAATTTGTCGTTTCCATCGTGCTTATCGTGGGCACCATCGTCGTATCCAGGCAGGTAAATTATATACAAACGAAGGATATTGGCTACAACAGGGAGAATCTTATCTATATTCCCCAGGAAGGGGATATCAATGGGAAATACCAGCTGTTCAAACAGGAAGCGTTAAAGATACCCGGTGTTCAGTTCGTTTCGCACATCGGTGACCCGCCCACCAATATCACGAGCGCCACCTGGGGCATCGACTGGGTGGGGAAAGATCCTGATTCCAAGCAGACGTTCGGGG
>DASZVM010000625.1:0-3734 GCA_035547295.1 Puia sp.
CCCTGAACTCTTCGGTATCTAAATTAAGGTTCCTGTGATCAAACCGGTCCAGCACTTCCTCCTTTACAATGACGGACAATTTCTTCATATCCATCACGTACCCTGTGTCCGGGTCCGGCTCACCCACCACTTTCACGATCAGCTCGTAATTATGCCCATGATAATGCGGGTTGCTGCATTTGCCAAAGACCTCGAAATTCTTTTTGTCATCCCAGGCAGGATTGAAAATGCGATGCGCCGCATTAAAATGCTCCTTGCGAAAAACAGCCACCTTGTTGCTCACGTTCATATTTTTCTTTTTACATGAACCTTAACCAAAATATTCCACATATATCCTTGGCGTCTCATACAGTTTGATACAATGTAACTGCACAGATGAAGGCAGATGCAGCTGCAATTGCTTCCAGATGCCAATGGCCAGGTTCTCCGTGGAGCACATTTGCCCCTGCAGGAAATCCACATCCAGGTTCAGGTTCTTATGATCCACCTTCTCGATGACATGCTCCCTGATAAGATCGCTCAACCGCTTGACATCAAACAAGAACCCCGTATTTTGATCCGGTTCGCCTTTAATGGTTACAAAAAGTTCATAATTATGTCCGTGCCAGTTCTCATTGGCACATTTACCAAATACCGCTTCGTTCTGTTCCTTGCTCCAGCCCGGATTAAACAGCCTGTGCGCCGCATTAAAATGTTCTACACGGGTCAAATACACCATACATCTGAATTAGCTATAAGTTCTTTAAAATTTCCCCGCAAAGTTAAACATAATAATATTGTTGACGATTCCGGATATTTGCACCATGTACATCCTGCTGGTGGCCGCCACAAGCTTTGAAATTCAGCCTGCTATCGAGGACCTGAAGGCCAATTCACCCTTTAAGGAAGGGTATGAAATAGTTCCGCTCATTACAGGCATCGGCTCCATCCCTACCGTTTATTCGCTTATGCGTCAGATTGGCAGCCGACGGCCTGACATCATCATCCAGGCAGGAATAGCCGGCAGTTTTACCCCCGGACGGATAGGTGAGGTCCTCGTCATAAAAGAAGAGGTCCTGGGCGATCTGGGCGTACAAGAGAGCGGGCAATTCAAGACCGTCTTCGGCCTCGGCCTCACGGACCCCGACACCCCGCCTTTCACCAATGGACTGTTGGTCAATCCTCACCAGACGCTGCTGGACCTTCCGGGACTGGAGAAAGTAAGAGGCATTACCATCAATGAGATCAGCACGGATGCTGCCCGCATCGGCTGGTATCAACAAAATATGGCTCCCGTTGTTGAAAGCATGGAAGGAGGGGCCCTTCACTTCACCTGTCTGAAAGAAGAGATCCCTTTTCTGCAGCTCCGGTCCGTCAGCAACGATATTGGCGTACGGGATAAAAGCAAGTGGGATATCAGGACCGCCATCAGCCGTCTGAACCTTCAGCTCATACAGATCCTAAAAAAATTATAATAGATGAAACTTACCCTTGGATTCAGCCCCTGCCCCAACGACACCTTTATTTTTGATGCGCTCGTCAACAGAAAAATAGACACCGAAGGCTTCGACTTCGACGTGCATCTGGAAGATGTACAGACCCTCAATCAATGGGCTCTGCAAGGCAGACTGGACCTTTCCAAGATAAGCTACGGCGTTCTGCCCCTCGTTACGGATAAATATGAGCTGCTGGACGCAGGCGGCGCCCTGGGCAAAGGGGTAGGCCCCCTGTTGATCGCAAAACGATCTATTCCTCCGACGCGGATCCCGGACTGTACCATTGCCATTCCCGGCCAGAACACCACCGCCCACCTGCTCTTCTCCCTGGCTTACCCCCAGGCCCGGAAAAAACAGTTCATGATCTTCTCCGCCATCGAAGATGCCGTCCTTTCAGGACAGGTAGACTGCGGGGTCATCATACATGAAAATCGCTTTACTTACGGACAAAAAGGACTGGTAAAGCTGGCTGACCTGGGAGAATTTTGGGAGGCTGCCACCGGCGCCCCCATACCGCTCGGCGGGATACTCGCAAAAAAAGACCTGGAGCCCGGCACTTCGGAGAAGATCAACCGGCTCATTCGTCTAAGCCTTGAATACGCCTTCCGCCACTACCCCGCCCTTCCTGATTACGTAAGACAGCATTCGCAGGAAATGGATGAGCAGGTCATGCGGCAGCACATCGATCTTTATGTAAATAATTATTCCCTTGACCTGGGAGAGGACGGCCACCGGGCAGTAAAGACCCTCATGAAGACCTACCGCTCCCTGACAGCCCTCCCATAAGCTTCCAGGGCCCTCTTTCGCGCCGTCTCATGCTCTACCACCGGGGAAGGATATCCCGCATCCTCCCACTCGGGAACCCACTTTCGTATATATGTCAGATCAGGGTCGAATTTTTCCGTTTGCCGGTAAGGGTTGAACACCCGGAAATAAGGCGCCGCATCACAACCGCAGCCTGCCGCCCATTGCCAGTTCCCGTTATTGGAAGCCAGCTCATAATCCAGGAGCTTTTCCGCAAAATAAGCCTCCCCCCACCTCCAGTCGATCAGCAGATGTTTCGCAAGAAAAGATGCCACGACCATCCGCACCCTGTTATGCATGAATCCCGTTGTGTTGAGCTCCCGCATACCCGCATCCACGATGGGGTAGCCCGTCTGCCCCTGACACCATCTTTCAAATTCCTTTTCATCATTCCGCCACCTGATAAGATCATAGGCCGGCTTGAAGGACTTTCCCATCCCCATGGCAGGGAAATGCCAGAGGATCATCTGGAAGAATTCCCGCCAGATGAGCTCGCCCAGATAAACCTCGCTTACTTTAGCCGCCTTCCGCACCAGTTCCCGGATGCTTACCGTGCCAAAACGTAAATGCACCCCCATCCGGCTGGTGCCCTCCCCGATGCCCGGGAAATCCCGCTGCTCCTTATATTTTTCCAGGATGCTCTTCTTCAACGTCCGTGAAGGAATAGGAATGGAGGAAAACTTAAAGCCCATGGATGCCAGGGAAGGTATCCTCCCCGCTTTATGCTGATAGAAATTGTCCGCATATTTTTCCACCGGGTAAGCCTGCAGGTAAGTATCCGTCAACAAAGTCTTCCATCGTTTGCTGTAAGGGGTAAATATCGTATAAGGGGTCCCATCGTCTTTCAGCACCTCGTCCCTGTCAAATATCACCTGGTCCTTGAAGGCGGATAAAGACACTCCCGCCTTCCTCAGGAGCTTTGCGACAGCCTCATCCCGCTGCCTGGCATAAGGCTCGTAATCGTGGTTGGTAAAGACCCTCCCTACGTCATATTTGGATATTATCCGGGCAAATACTTCCTCGGGGAAACCATAGTGAGTCTCCAGTCCGCCCCCCCGCTTACCCAGTTCCTCCTGCATCTCCACCAGTGTGTCCCGGATAAATTGCACCCGGGCATCGGACTTCTCATCCAGCTTATCCAGGATATGCCGGTCAAATATGAACAGAGGCAACACAGGCCGGTCGCCTTTCAGTGCATGATACAGACCTGCATTATCATATAGCCGGAGATCACGGCGAAACCAGAAAATATTAATAGGACCCATTATCCACCGTCTTTTTTACGGTCTGAGCGACCCGGCTTCCAAAAGTCGTTCCGGCAAAATTCCCCACCCAGCGGACCCCCCGGACCGCATTGGTAAGAAAGACCTCATCCGCCATGATGAGATCTTCCGGCGCCACCGGTTTTTCCAGTACACGAAGCCCCATCGCCGGCAAAGACTCCAGCAGCCAGCG
>DASZVM010000626.1:0-5924 GCA_035547295.1 Puia sp.
GAAATTCGTGTCAAATTCACGAGCCGGCAAAATTTACGTCAGTAAAAAATCATCTATATTCCCAGGCGAGATAACAAAGGTTTCCGAACCAGGATAATTCCCTGTAAAAGTTTGAGGGAAACAACAAAAGCCTTTTCTAAGATCAACCTGTGTTCTATCAGCCTTTTTTCTTCCAACAGGCCGTTGTGCTGAACCATTTCCGAAAAGCTTAATGGATAAAGCATGAATTCGTATTTTCTGCCGGTCAACGGCTCATTGACTTTGCTCGAAAGCTCGAACGCCGATGAGCCGGTAGCTATTACCTGGATATCTTTTAATTGATCCGTAAATAACTTTAAGGTCAGCCCAATATTGGGGATCCGCTGTGCTTCATACTATTTTTTTGGATTCAAATCCTAAACTGTTATACTTTTTTTAAAACAATGTATATCAAATATTTATAAATCATTCTTATACACCACTCCTTCCTTCATCACAAACTTCACATTCCCCATGACGTGGATATCCTGTGTAGGATCTCCCTCCACGGCCACGATATCCGCCAGCTTGCCTTTTTCAATGGTGCCGATCTTATCGCTGACCCCAATGAGCTCTGCCGCATTTACCGTCGCACATCTGATGGCCTCCAGGGCCGGCATGCCGGCCTCGGTCATGTAAACGAACTCCATCCAGTTCTTCCCGTGCGCATATACCCCCGCATCCGTCCCAAAAGCGATCTTTACCCCTGCCTTGTAAGCCCTGGAAAAAGTATTCTGTATCATGGGACCGATGGCAATGGCTTTGCCCGCGATCACGGGCGGATAATACTCAGGATGTTTGCGCGCCGAGTCAGCCACGGACTTGCCCGCAATGATGGTGGGCACATACCACGTACCATGCTGCTTGAACAGGCTGATGGCCTCAACATCCATCAACGTACCAGGTTCGATGGAAGTCACCCCCGCACGTATCGCCCGTTTCATCGCTTCCGCGCCATGGGCATGAGCCGCCACCCGCATTCCATAATCCTTTGCCGTCCCGACGATGGCACGTATCTCTTCTTCTGAGAATTGCGGTCCCGTACCATCCTTCTCAAGGCTAAGCACGCCACCGCTGGCCGTGATCTTTACCAGGTCGGCCCCTTCTTTATACAGCTGCCGCACGGCCTTGATACAGGCATCCTTCCCATCCGCCACGGTGATCGTCGTCTCCTCATCCGCCGTCAACCCTTTACGCCAGCCATGAGTGGGATCGCCATGTCCACCCGTAGATGAGATGATCTTGTCTGCGGTATACATGCGGGGGCCTGCCACCAGTCCCTTGCGAATGGCGTTCCGCAACGCAATATTCACCCCTGAGCCACCCACATCCCTTACGGTGGTAAAACCCGCCATCAGGGTCGTCTTTGCATACACAGTGGATTGAAAAGCAACATCGGCATCGTTGGTAATAAATTCCCGCAGCTGGGCATTCGGGCTCGTCTCATGTTCCAGATGGACGTGGGCGTCGATCAGTCCGGGCATCACGGTGCGCCCCTTCAGATCGATGACCTTGTCGCCGGTGGCAGCCGGTACATATCCTTTCTGAACATCGGAAACGACATTGCCCGCGATGATGATGGACATTTCAGTTTTTATGGAAAGAGAGGCGGGATCTATCAATTTACCACAGTAAATAATGGTCTTTTGGGCAAAGAGGGAGAAGCTCGCTCCTGTAAAGAGCAGCAGCGCATAAAATTGTTTTCTCATAATAGTATGAATATAGGATACTTTGACGACAGAACCACCGTCAAAACACGGTATTTCTTCCATCGTCTTGACATTCCCCTACCCATGGCTTATCTTTATTTCATCTTCCTGTTTCCACCTGAACTATAATCCCTTCCCCACATATCCCGTTTTATCCCCCCTGCCTGGATAATCCATTCCCCATTCATTGTCAAAATAAAAACTTTACCATGTTAAAGATCACCCCCTTCATCCTGGCAGCCTGCTTCGTGCTGTCCACCGCCACCTCCTGCCGGAAAGTCTACGACTACATCCGGGATCATCCCGATGGCCACCTCGACTTCTGCCGTGTCGACACCATCAGGATCAAACATAATGATCCCCTCGACGACGTACTCACCGTCACCTATAATAAGCAGGGAGACCCCGTCACTGTACTGTCTCACAGTATACATGGCAGTGGAGGTCAGTATTTCCGGTATGATCGCCTTAACAGGCTCACCGACTACATCCTGACGGACATATGGGACACAGGACAAGCACCCTTCGCTATCCTCTGGCACAAATATGCATATCCCCGTCCCGGCTTTGTCACCGACACCTCGTTCAGCGATTTTGGCGATGCCAGCAAACCCGCGCCCAACGCCGCCGACGACCCTATCGGTTACGGCATCGCGGGTTATACGTTCGATGCCCTGGGCAGGATCGACCGGTATTGGAGCGTATCCAAAAACCCTCTTCAGCCTGCCATACCCGGTGAGAAAGTTATCTATGATGCCAACGGTAATTTGCCGCTGCCGGCATCCAGCCCCGGCGATACAGTGCTCTATTACGATAATAAAGTGAATCCTTATCGCACCAACAAGGTCTGGCAGTTCGTGTACCGGGATTACAGCCGCAATAATGTACTCAGACACAACCTTCCATATATACCCATCTATCCTCCTACCGTATACAACGACTTCGGTCTCCCGTTGAACTTGCCGAACCTGAATCCTCTTGGAAATCAACAGTTCAACCTGTATAACAGCGACAATGTGATAAATATCACCTATGCCTGCTCCATGCCCAAGGGACCCATCGACTATTAACCGATTAAACCATGTATCATGAAACCCCTTCTTGTTCTGTCCATTGTCATATTGTCCACCGCCACCTCCTGCCGGAAGGTCTATGACTATATCCATGATCATCCCGACGCCCACGACAGTCTTTGCCAGGTTACAAAGATCAATCTCCCTGACGCTTACGGCGTACCGATCGAGGCCGATATCTCCTATAATAGTAAAGGTAACCCTACTACCATGTTTGTCTATCTGCCGGGCCATCCCCCCGGCCCCGCGTTTATCGCCGAGGTCAACAGATGGTTCAGATATGATAAGTATGACAGGTTGTTATACTATTATGTTAACTTCCCCCCGGGCGATGGCGGTCCTCCCGCAGACCCCAATGTCACCACTGGCCTCGGGTTTCATAAATACGCTTATCCCCGTCCCGATTTTATCACGGATTCGCTTATCTTCTATCCAAGCGGCTCGAGCTATCCACCTATATACGACTCAGCTACGGGCACATCCATCACAGGATACACCCTGGATGCAAAAGGGAGGATCTCCAAAGTCTGGAACCTCTCCCGCGACCCTCGCCAACCACCCCAGCTGATCCGGGAAATAGTTTACGATGCCAACGGCAACCTGCCTCTGCCCGACTCCAGTCTCTCCTATGACGATAAGGTAAATCCCTACCGTACCAATAAGATCTGGCAATTCGTATTCAACGATTACAGCCGGAACAACATGGTGAAGATCGACTACTTTTACTTTACTCAATACAATACTTTCGGGCTGCCTTTAAATCTCCGCAACCTGCAGGCGCCCCCTTACTACCATACCCTTTTCGATATGGATAGCCAAGGGGTGGACCTGACTTTTACCTATGCCTGCTCCCCGCCAAAAGGACCCATCAATTATTAAAAATAAGGGCCGGTGATCACTGGCCCTTGCTATTTCATTCGCAACTCGTATCTTTAGATATCTACTTTTACTATTCTTTAATAGCCCCTATTTCCAGCCCCATTTTTATAATCCGATCCCGGCCAATGTTCCCATACTCTTTTGTCTGACTTGAGACATGTCTGTGTCCCGGGACAGTCCTCTTTATACCAAAACAAAAAACTTTATCATGAAACAGCTTACACTCTTGTCCCTGACCGCAATCATCCTGTTTTTTGCCTTTTCCTCCTGTCAGAAGGTCAATGACTACGTCCTCCGGCATCCCACTACCCACGATCCCCTCTGCAAAATAACCAGCATAGGTATCAAGGGATTTTATGGCAACACCGATTCGTACATCGTGTATTACAACTCCAAAGACAATCCCGACTCCCTCATCGACAATAACCCTGTCGGCGACATCGGTAATTCCCGCTATTTCTTCCGTTACGACAATCTTGACAGGTTGTCCGGCTTTATGTGGGCGGAAACCATCTCCAGCGGAATGCCCTGGTTTGCCATCGAATGGCATAAATATATCTATGCCCAGCCGGACTATATTGTCGACACTACGATGACCTATGTGGGCGACGTCAGGCTGCCTGCGCCTTCTGCTGAAAACGCCGCCTATTACACCATCACGGCCTATACCCTGGACGGGCAGGGCAGGATCGTCAAACAATGGTCCATAAAGGAACCGAATGATCCTCCACATGCCCCTGTCCTGACAAACACATACACCTACAACAGCCAGGGTAACAAAGTGCTGTCCGACCCCAGTCTTACCTATGACAGCAAGGCCAATGTCTATCGCACCAACAAGGTCTGGCAGTTCCTGTACAACGACTATAGCCTCAACAACGTCATAAAGGCCGACGGTACCTTTACGCCGTCTTATAATGAATTCGGGCTGCCTCTGAGCCTACCCAACCTGAATAGCAATGGCATCCGGCTCTTCGGTCTCTATAACACAGATGTCATAGCGGCTATCAGCTACGCCTGCACCATATCCGACGGCCTGGAAGACTCCCAGGATGGGGACAATTAAAATACACGCATCCTGTTACGGGTTCTGCGTCAGTTCAGGGTTCAGGTCGATATTATCCTGGGGTATGGGGAACAAAAGGTTATGGGCTGTCACCACGTGGGAATCCGAAGGGAGATAGGTCAGTTCCTGCCGGATCTTATCCCCGAACGCATTGATCACGTCGAGGGCTTTCCCGGACCGCAGCAGATCTTCCCAGCGATGGTTCTCAAATGCCAGCTCTACCCTGCGCTCATGCCATATGCTATCCCGCAGCTGTGCCTGATCCACAGTGGCGACAGGACCGAGTCCCGCCCTTGCCCTTACCCTGTTCAAAGGCACAAGCGCTTCACCCGGTCTGTTCTGTTCATTGAGCGCCTCGGCCAGGAGCAATAAGGATTCCGAATAGCGGTAAATGGGGAAATCATCGCTGGAGCCCGTAGCAGCGGGCAGGGGTGAATGAAGGTATTTCTTTATGTAAGGAATACCGATCTTTCCCGCGGCAGGCGTATACCCCACTACGCTCTTCGCCGACGAATAGGTCATATAGTAGCTGCCGTCATAGGTACCCTCGATGATCCCGATGGAAGCATCCAGCCGTTTGTCACCCGGTTCATAGGCCGCGATCATGTCGCTGGAAGGCGTGTTCCATCCGCCGGAGCCCGTATTGTCGATGGTGATCCCTGTCAGCAGCTTGGTATTCTTGCTGCGGGGAAGGAAATGCAGTGTCGTCGCATTAGGGGTAGTGCCCGTGCCCGTACCGCCCAGGAACTGTATCTCAAAAAGGGATTCCTTGCCATTCTTATTGGCAGGCTGAAATGCGTCCCCATAATCGGAAAAAAGATCATAGCCCATCGCCGGCAGGGTATTCAGCAAGGCTTCTGCATTGCTCCATCTTTTTTGGACCGCATAGACGTCCGCCAGCAGCATGGTAGCCGCCCCTTTCGTAGCGATCCCTGATTGAGGGAATGTCTTTGGCGGCGCCAGCTCATTCATCGCATCCTGCGCATCGGCGATGATCTGCTGGTAAATGCTGTCGACACCCGTCCTGGGTATAAAAGCATCATCCGCGGTGGTGACCACTTTCAGGAACAAAGGGAGTCCTCCATAGAGCCTCACCAGCCTGAAATAATTCAGGGCACGGAGGAATTTTGCCTGTCCGTCGATGCTCTTCGCCACCGAATCGGAGATCTTGACGTTCTT
>DASZVM010000627.1:0-5224 GCA_035547295.1 Puia sp.
TCAGAAGTCTGTGGGGCTCAATGGTGTGGGTACCAAGGCCGTAAATGCCCTCAGCCAGTATTTCAAAGTGGTCGCTTTCCGGGAAGGGAAGGAAAAAGCCGCTGAGTTTGCCAAGGGAGTGCTTACAAAAGAGCATAAAGAGGGCAAGACCGGTGAGCCCAACGGTACGCTGGTGACGTTTGTCCCTGATGAAACGGTCTTCAAACATTTCAAATTCGTACACGAATACCTGGATAACCAGCTCTGGAACTATTGCTATCTCAATGCCGGGCTGATCATCAATTTCAACGGGAAGAAATATGTTTCCAAAAATGGCCTGCTGGACCTTTTACAGCGCAAGACCAACGAGGACGAGCTGCGCTATCCCGTCATCCATTTAAAAGGAGAGGACATCGAGATCGCCGTCGCCCATAATAATGACTACGGGGAGGAGATATTCAGCTTTGTCAACGGGCAGTATACCACGCAGGGAGGAACGCATCAGCAGGCGTTCAGGGAAGCTTTTGTAAAAGTGATCCGGGATTTTTATAAAAAGGATTACGATGCTTCGGATATCCGTCAGAGTATTGCCGCCGCCATATCGGTGCGGGTGGTAGAGCCTGTGTTCGAGTCCCAGACCAAGACCAAACTCGGCAGCCAGTATGTGGTGGAAGGAGGGGCTTCCATGAAGAATTTTGTTTACGACTTCATGGCAAAGGAGCTGGATAACTATCTCCATAAGAACCCGGCCACGGCGGAAGCCTTGAAGAAGCGTATCGAGCAGAGCGAAAAAGAAAGAAAAGAGCTGGCCGGTATCAAGAAGCTCGCCAATGAAAGGGCGAAGAAAGCCAACCTCCACAACAAGAAGCTCCGTGACTGCCGGTATCATTACAATGATGAGCCTACCGGGAAGGATAAGGAGCAGGTATTGGAAAAACAGAAGGAGAGCACGATCTTTATCACAGAGGGGGATTCTGCCAGCGGCAGCATTACCGTGGCCCGGGATGTGGAGACGCAGGCCGTTTTTAGTCTCAGGGGCAAGCCCCTCAACTGCTTTGGGCTTACAAAGAAAGTAGTTTACGAGAACGAGGAGTTCAATCTCCTGCAGCATGCCCTCAATGTCGAGGATGGCATCGAGGGGCTGCGCTACAATAAGATCGTCATCGCAACGGATGCGGATGTGGACGGTATGCATATCCGGCTCCTGCTGATGACATTTTTCCTGCAGTTCTTCCCTGACCTGGTGAAGAATGGGCATGTGTTCATATTGGAAACGCCGTTGTTCAGGGTACGTAACAAGCAGGAGACCATTTATTGTTATGACGAGGGAGAAAAACAGGCGGCTGTCAAAAAACTGGGCAGCAAGCCTGAGATCACCCGCTTTAAGGGGCTGGGAGAGATATCTCCAAAGGAATTTGCCCAGTTCATAGGGGCCGATATGCGTGTACAGCCTGTGATGATCATGCCGGAGACGCATATCCAGCAGATATTGGAGTATTATATGGGCAAGAACACCCAGGAAAGACAGGAGTTTATCATCAATAACCTGAAGGTCGAGATGGACCTGGTGGAGGAGAACCCGGCCTAGGGAGCTACGCTGCAGTATAACTGCAGTGATCTGTGTGAATATCTTTAAAAATTTTTCATGAAGAAGAATGTTACAGTTGCAAAAATCTTTTTTATGAAATGCGAAGCATTCACGAACACCATTGAAAAGACGAATATGGGCGTGAGTAAAAAGCAGTTAATTCAAGAGTTATTTGAAAAGTTTGAACACGCACGATATATATATGAGGGCGTCGAATGTTGGAGCGCCAGGGAATTGCAATATCTCTTTAATTATTCGGAATGGCGCAATTTTATAAAGGTCATCGATAAGGCGAAAGAGGCTTGTACTAACGTTGGAGAAGTAATCACCGATCATTTTGTTGATATCAACAAAATGATCGAACTAGCCAAGGGAGCGCAGAGAGAAATAGAAGACATAGCCCTTACACGCTATGCTTGCTACCTGGTCGCTCAAAATGGAGACCCTTTAAAAAACGAGATTGCCTTTGCACAGACATATTTCGCTGTGCAGACGCGAAAGCAGGAGATTATAGAGCAAAGACTGCTCGATATCGCCAGGGTTACGGCAAGGGAGAAACTTTCTAAATCCGAGAAGAAGCTATCCGGAATTATCTATCAGCGTGGTGTAGACGAAAAAAGCTTTTCAGCAATTCGTTCCAGAGGCGACGCAGCCTTGTTCGGTGGTTTTTCTACTTATGATATGAAGAGAAAGTTGTCTGTGCCAGAGAATAGAGCATTGGCGGATTTTTTACCAACGTTGACGATCAAGGCAAAAGATTTTGCCACAGAGCTGACGAGCCATAATGTGATAGAAAAAGATTTGAGAGGCGAAAGGGCTATATCGAATGAACACGTTGAAAATAATAGCGCAGTTCGAAAAATGTTGGTACAGCGAGGTGTAAAGCCGGAATCATTGCCTCCTTCCGAAGATGTTAAAAAAGTTCGCCGGCGTCTGAACACAGAAGAGAAAAAAGTGCTTAAAGACGTGAAAAGATCGAAGCCAAAACAAGTGAAGAAAGCAATAGTTAGAAAAAAGAAATGAATTTTGTATGATCCACATTGTTTTTCAACGTAATGACGTAGACGTATTGAAGGGGGCTTTTGAGCTGGAGCCTGCTCTTCAGGGAGAGGTGATCCAGATAGAAGATGATTTTGCCGTAGGTCCTTTGAAAGATATCTATACCGACGAAGGATGGAATGCCCGTAAGGAATGGTGGAGGGGAGTATTGGCCGGCGGGGATCACGACGGCAGGGTGGACAGCGGGGAAGTAAAGGATGACAGAGCGTCGGTGGCTGCGCTTAAAGAGAAGCTCAGCCAGGATACCTCCGAATTCGTCTGGATCTGGGCGGCGCAGAACAAGCACGATGTCAGCAGCTACTATTGGCTGATGAGCCAGCTAAAGGATTATCAGGGCAGGGTATTTATCCTCTATTTGAATAATCTTCCGTTCATCAATGAAAAGGGGAGCATTTTTTATCCTGTAAACCTTTTTGACATACCTGCCCGTGAATTCCTGAAGGCCCGGAAGCTGGCCCGTCCCATCACCCTGAGCGAATTCGAGATAGATCCCGACGAATGGCTGCGGCTTTGTAATGAAGATAAGGGGGTACGTATCCTCGAGGGAGGCAAAAAGCTATCCCAGTACGGGTATGATTATTATGACGAGGACCTCAGGAAGTTCATTACAGGAGATTGGGTAAAGGCCGGCAAGCTGATAAATCAGTTCCTGAACAAGGCCAAACAGACTACGGGGGATGCCTATCTGCTCTGGCGGCTGAAACAGCTGATCGCTGCCGGCGAGATCGAATTCCAGGGAGAGCTGAAAGGCATGAAGGACTTTGAGATCAAGACAAAGGCGGCCGCTGCGGTGACGGAACCTACTGTATGAACATAAAAGCGATACATCACATAGCGATCCTGACGGACGATTATGAGCGCAGCAAACGGTTTTATACGGAGGTGCTTGGCTTTTCCATTATTCGGGAGACCTACCGCAAAGAGCGGGATTCCTATAAGCTGGACCTTTCGGTAGGGGGCAGATACCAGATAGAGCTTTTTTCTTTTCCGGACTACAGGGAAAGGGGAAGCTATCCGGAGGCAAAGGGGCTGCGTCACCTGGCTTTTGCCGTCGGGGATGTCGAGGCTGCTGCCGCAGAGCTGCAAGCCGGGGGCGTACCTGTAGAGCCGGTGCGCATCGACGAGCTGACCCGGAAGAAATTTGTTTTTTTTACGGATCCCAACGGACAGCCGCTGGAGTTGTACGAAGAATAAGAATTAAAGAATATCGATTAAAGTAAATTATGGCCAAGAGCAAAATAGCGGACGATTTTCACGAAAATGAATCCGGCGTCACCGGACAATACAAGAACTGGTTCCTGGACTATGCCTCCTATGTGATCCTGGAAAGGGCAGTGCCAGCCGTGGAAGACGGGCTTAAGCCGGTGCAGCGGCGCATACTTCATTCCATGAAGGAAATGGATGACGGTCGTTTTAACAAGGTGGCCAATATCATTGGTCAGAGCATGGCGTACCATCCTCATGGGGATGCAAGTATCGGGGAAGCCCTGGTGAACATGGGTCAAAAGGACCTGCTTATCGACACCCAGGGCAACTGGGGGAATATAAATACGGGGGATGACGCTGCTGCCAGCCGGTATATCGAGGCGCGTCTCAGCAAGTTTGCCCTGGAAGTCGCATTCAACCCCAAGACCACTGAATGGCAGCTGAGCTATGACGGCCGCAGGAACGAGCCGGTTACCCTGCCTATGAAATTCCCATTGCTGCTGGCCCATGGGGCGGAAGGGATCGCTGTAGGGCTGGCCACGAAGATATTGCCCCATAATTTTATCGAGCTGTGCGAGGCGGCCATCAAGTACCTGAAAAATAAGAAATTTGAGCTTTACCCCGATTTCCAGACAGGGGGGATGATAGATGTCACGAATTATAATGACGGCAAGCGGGGCGGCAAGGTCAGGGTGAGATCGCGTATCGAAGAGCTGGATAAAAAGACCCTCGTCATCAGGGATGTCCCCTATGGCGTCACTACGCCGCAATTGATCGATAGCATCATCAAGGCCAATGACCAGGGCAAGATCAAGATCAGGAAAGTGACGGACAATACGGCTACGGTGGTCGAGGTGCAGGTCGATCTGGCGCCGGGTATCTCTCCGGACATTACTATCGACGCGCTTTATGCTTTTACAGATTGCGAGGTAAGCATCTCTCCCAATGCCTGCGTCATCTCGGATCAGAGACCACAGTTCCTTGGCGTACGCGAGCTGCTGACGCTGTCCGTGGATCATACCAAGGACCTGCTAAAAAAAGAGCTTGAGATCCGCCTGGCCGAGCTGCAGGAGAAATGGCATTATACATCGCTGGAAAAAATATTCTTCGAAGAGAAGATCTATAAGGAACTGGAGAAAAAGCACGAGACATGGGAAAAAGTGCTCAGTGCCATTGCCAAAGCCTTTGAGCCATTCCGTAAACAGCTGAAGAGGGATATTACCAGGGAAGATATCGTCAAGCTTACGGAGAAGCCCGTACGCCGGATCTACCGCCTGGACATCGACGAGCTGAATGCCCAGATCAAGGGGCTGGAGGGGGACATGAAGCAGGTGAGGCACGACCTCGCCAACCTGGTGGATTTTACCATTGCCTATTATGACAACCTTCTGA
>DASZVM010000628.1:0-3928 GCA_035547295.1 Puia sp.
AACGATTGCGCTATTTCATCAGAGCTTGAAAAATATCTTTCTCCGATAAAGGAAATAGCACAGTCCCCATTCCAGGGCAAAAATGCACAGGGAGGAGACGATAGCCTGTACAAAAACGGGCATATGCGCTATTTGCAGCACGCCCGAAGCAATGGCCGTGATATAGCCATTGAACCACCTGTCCCCTACGATCTCAAAAAAGAGATAGATAAAGATAGAGTTCATGCCCACCACCTGGAAGAGCAGCAGGTGCTTCCGGTGCGCCCGGATGTCGATCCACCAGTAACAAAGGGCCAGCAGCAGGATGGCATATCCCCCCGAAGCCAGCGTAAAGGAGCTGGTGGCTATCCGTTTAATGATAGGTGTAATACCCGTCAGGTCCAGCCCATACCCAAGGACCAGGCAAGCCAATCCGCCAATGACCATATACCGCACCTTGGCAGCACCAGGCTTATCGCTCAGCAGGAGCTTGCCCGCCACAGCCCCCCAGATGGTATGAGCCGCTGTAGGTATGCAGTTGATGGCCACCCATCCGCCCGGGTTGATCTTGTTCATAAGGATGGTGTCGATATAGTTCCCAAAATTATGCTGGTCCGTAAAGGGCTGGTCAAAACCCGGTACCTTGATCCCACGGTACAATATCTCCGTCAATAACAGCAAACCCACGCTCATCAGCAGCTGCGCCCCAATGCTCCACCTGAAGATAAGAAAGGCCACCAGCAGCGTAAACGATAGCTGTGTAAGCACATCCCATAATTCAAATGACAGACCGTGAGGACGAACGGCATAATCCAGCACACCCCAGAAGAACAACCAGCCGCTGCGCCGTAGCGCTTTTTTAAATGACTGCCCCCAGGATACGCCCCGCTGCCATTGTTTGTCCAGGGAAAGGGCGAGAGCCGTGCCCGCCATGAACATAAATCCCGGTTGCACCAGGTCCCAGGCCCGAAGACCGTGCCAGGGGTGATGTTCGAATTGCACCGTCAGGAAATACCAGCCCGTACCCTGGGCATATTCGTTCAGATGAGCGTACAATCCTGTGCTTTCCAGCATGAGCAGTACCATGATGAGGCCGCGCATAAAGTCCAGCGATAGCAGACGGCCGGGGGGGGTAGAAGTTTGCATGTACTAATATGTCAAAAATTTCCGACATGGGGGCAGACAATCGTTTGCGTACATTATATTTGGTACATGAGAAAACAGCTGCTCCTGGTCATTATCTGTATCATATCTGTCCGGCTGTACGCCCAGCTCCCGACCATCGGAGAAAAAACAAAAGGTTGCAAGGCCTATCCCGGCTTCTTCAATTTTTATTGGGATGCCCATGGGGGAAAAATATGGCTGGAAATAAGCCGGCTGGATTCCGAAGTGCTTTACCAACCCTCCCTGTCCTCAGGTCTTGGCTCTAACGATATCGGCCTGGACAGGGGACTGCTGGGAGAAGGTGCTGTCGTGAAGTTCACCCGTGTAGGCAACAAGGTATTGATGATACAGCCTAATTATGACTACCGGGCCGTCACAAATGATCAGGCGGAAAGAAGGGCCGTCGGGCAATCCTTTGCCCAATCCACGCTTTGGGGGTTTACGGTAGAGGCTGAAACAAAGGGCGCCGTCCTCGTCGATGCTACGGGCTTTCTGCTCAGCGATGTGATGCAGGTGGCCGGCCGGCTGAAAAGTATGCATCAGGGCAGCTATTCGCTGGACGCCGGCCGCAGCGCCCTCTATCTTCCCGCGACAAAGAATTTTCCGCTGAATACGGAGATAGAGTCTACCGTGACCTTTGTCAACAGTGACGGACAACCCGGAGAGTTCGTACGGGGTGTAACGCCTTCGCCCAACGCCATTACCCTGCGGATCCATCATTCTTTTGTGCAATTGCCGGATAACAATTACCAGCCCCGTGTCTTTGACCCGCGGGCAGGGTTTTTTACCGTCTCCTATTTCGATTATAGCACGCCCGTATACGAACCCATTCAAAAACAATTCATTTGCCGTCACCGTCTGCAGAAGAAGGACCCTTCCGCCGCAGTGAGCCTACCTGTCAAACCCATTGTATACTATCTTGATAATGGTACGCCCGAGCCTATCCGCAGCGCCCTGCTGGCAGGAGCCCGCTGGTGGGCGCAGGCTTTCGGGGCAGCAGGGTTCAAAGACGCTTTCCAGGTGAAGATGCTCCCCGACTCTGCCGACCCCAGGGATATCCGTTACAACATGATCAACTGGGTGCACCGCAGCACCCGTGGCTGGAGCTATGGCGCCAGCGTGGTAGACCCCCGGACGGGTGAGATCATCAAGGGTAATGTGACCCTGGGCTCCCTTCGTGTTCGTCAGGACTATCTTATCGCCCAGGGTTTGCTGGCGCCTTTTGAAAAAGGACTGCCTCCGGACACTGCCGATCCCATGCTGAAAATGGCCCTCCACCGGCTGCGTCACCTGGCCGCCCATGAGGTCGGTCATACACTGGGTCTGTTGCACAACTATATCGCCAGCGCGCAGGGTCAGGCCAGCGTAATGGACTATCCACATCCCCTGATAAAGCTCGACAGCCGGGGGAATATCGATCTTTCCGATGCTTATACGGACGGGATAGGGGACTGGGATAAGGTCAGCATTACCTGGGGCTACGGAGAGATACCAAAGGGCAGTGATCCGTCAGCCGTCCTGGACAGGATCATAAAAGATGCCGCTGCCAGGGGGCTCACTTTTATCTCGGATAGGGATGCCCGTGACCCAGGCGGAATGCACCCCAATGCCCATCTCTGGGACAATGGGAAAGACCCTGTCGCAGGCCTGCATGATCTGATGAATGTGCGTGCGAAGGCCCTGGCAAATTTCGGCGAGAACAACATTCCCCCCGGTACACCCATGGCCCTGCTGGAAGATGTGCTGGTACCCGTCTATCTGATGCACCGCTATCAGCTGGAGGCCGTGACAAAGGAAGTGGGCGGACTTTATTATACCTATGCTTTACGAGGCGACGGACAGGTGGTTACACAGCCTCTGACAAAAGATCGGCAGAAGACCGCATTGAACGCCGTAACCGACGCCATATCTCCCGAACGGTTGACGCTCCCCGAAAGCATCATCCGCCTCATCCCTCCCCGCCCCGCGGGGTATAGCTATACCCCCGAGCTGTTCACCCATCGTACCGGCCTGGGTTTTGATCCGTTGGGCGCGGCAGAGTCGGCCACCGACCTCGCATTGTCTTTCCTGTTCAATACCGACAGGCTCAACAGGATGGCGCAATACCAGGTGGAGAACAATGGACTGGGCGTTACCGAGATGATCGATACGCTGGTGGCCCACACCTGGAAGGCCCCCCGTCTGCAAGGTCTCCCCGAGCTTATCCGTCAGCAGAACGGCCAGCTGCTGCTCACATATCTGCTGTCCGCCTCCGTGGATGAAAAGACATCCTTCGCAGCCAAGGCGCAGTTAAGGTACAGCCTCGACAAGTTGAAACCCTTATTGGAAGACCTCCGTGCGAAAAATAAAGACAACCCGGACGAAGGTAATATCTCATTGGCGTTGGAGAGGATAAAAGACCCGTCAAAAGCAAAGGGCGCCGTCAGGACAGTGACCACACCACCCGGGGCCCCCATTGGCTGTGAGGACGAATGATCCGTCTGATCAACGCGTCCCTACCACCGCACCGACTTGAATTCCCAGCCGGGATTGACCCTTTGCATTTCCACCTGGTCGTTCCGTCTGGTGAGACCGCAATCCAGGTAATTCTGATGAAGTCTGGCCAGCGCCACCCTGTCCAGTTCGACCCCCAGACCGGGTTCACGCGGCACCATCACTGCCCCTTCCTCGAATTTGAACCGCCCCCCCGTGATCACCTCATCGGACTGCCACGGATAATGCGTGTCCAGCGCATAAGGCAGATGAGGTATGGCTGCGCCCAGATGCACCATCGCTGCCAGGGATA
>DASZVM010000629.1:0-3879 GCA_035547295.1 Puia sp.
GCCCAACCGGAGCAATATCATTTTAACAATTTCCTTTACAAGACCTTTTTTGTGGGGAATGAAACGAGGAACCCTCTGCTGGATGTGACCTTTGACAACGTGCATATCCTGAATGACGATATCGTCTCGGCCAAGCCTCATATCCAGATCAAACTGAAGAGCCAGTCGAATTATCTGCTGCTGACGGATACGTCCATGATCACTCTCCAGCTGAGATACCCGGACGGCACGTTGCGCACCATCGGTTTCAACAGCGATACGGTACGTTTTACGCCTGCCACCGGTGGTCAGGACAATACGGCGACAGTGGATTTTACGCCCACCTTTACGAAGCAGTACAACGCTGCGGGGGACGATTATGAACTGATCGTTACAGGAAAGGATGCGTTGGGCAATACGGCGGGTACGGCCCCGTACCGGGTGACCTTTAAGGTGATCACCAAGGCCATGATCTCGAACCTGCTGAATTACCCCAACCCATTCACCACTTCCACGGCATTTGTATTTACGATAACAGGATCGGAAGTACCGCAGAATATCAAGATACAGATACTGACCATCACGGGGAAGATCGTCCGGGAAATTACCAAGGATGAATTAGGTCCTCTCCATGTCGGCCGGAATATCACGGAGTTCAAATGGAATGGCACGGACGAATACGGGCAGCGGCTGGCAAATGGCGTGTACCTCTATCATGTAGTGACCAATCTCAATGGACATTCGCTGGATAAATACAAGGCGGCGGGCGACAATACCGATAAATACTTTAATAACGGCTATGGTAAAATGTACCTTATGAAATAGCGTCGTCAGCGGGGGATGAACCCTTTTTCCACTGTGCGGCCCCGGGGCGACCAGGTCTCACAACCGGAACCGGCGGACTGTGCTTTATCGATGCTGTCATGCAGCAGATCAACGCGGGCCCTGCCGCAATCTATGGGTTCGTAAGCGGATGCGGCTATTCCCGAGGGCATCAGCAGCTCTGATGGAGTAAGGAAGTATATACAACGATAGACGGTGTAGGCAGATACGGCCATAAAGAGACAACAGCCGGCAACAAGCGACAGCAGGCGGGTGGGTTTTGACGCAGGCTGGGGCAAATGATAAAAAAGCAGGTATAAGAAAGGGACCAGGAAGCCTGTGCCGAACCTGGGGCTTGGGGCGGCGCACAGCCATATCACACTACCGGTGAAGGCGACCACCAGGGTAGGCAGGGTAAATTTATTCCAGGCGAGCAAGGTGGATCTTTTCCCTTTTATCATAAGCATTACCAGGTGGATCAGCAGGCCTGCCAGTATGGCCAGGAGAAGCAGGCGGTCAGGCAGCTGTATATTGGACCACCAGGCGGCGACCCTTTGCGCCCAGGGAAGATCCCATGGCTGCATAGGTCCTGTGAATGGGATGGTCGCATAGTGGGAAATGTACAACTGGAAATCATGCAGACGGGCCAGGGGCACTTTCCAGTCCACGTCGAGGAGATCGGGCCAGGATGCGGGATAGAGGATATAGCCTGAGGCAATGGCATTTTTTATGAACAGGATGATCAGCGCTATACAGGAATAAATGAACGCGCGCCATGGTCTTTTCCCATAAAGAAAAGCTGTGGCTGCCAGCAGCAGCAGCACCATGGCTGAAGCTTTTGTCAGCATTGCCGCCAGGCAGAAAAAAATTGCTAACCTGTATTCTTTCCTTATAAACGAATAGATGGCTGCCCAGCTATAGAGCGTTACGATAAAATCAGGGCTTGCAGAGGCGGCGGTGAGGCGTACCTGTACCCAGGACCAGAGCGTATAAGCCAGCAGGAGCCATCCCGGCCATGTCCTGTCCCAGGTGCTCAGGACAAAAATAAAGAACCAGCATAATACGGCGCCGTTAAGGAAGATCAAATGATACCAGGGGGTGGGATTGAGAATTGCCAGCGCAGCGAACCATCCGCATTGGAAGCCCAGCTCCGGCCGTATATTGGCGATACCGGGAACGGACTTATACCGTTGGAACAGAAGGATGGAATCGGCGTGATAATGCAGCGTGTCGGGATGGATGATGTCGTGAGCGCCGATGAGAAGGACCATTCCGATGCAGGCGGCCAACAGGCAATACTGCAGGGGAGAAAACCCTTCGAACGTCCGGGCGACCAGGGCGCGTATCTCCTTCCGGGGGGTCTTTCCCAGCAAATGGACCAGGGCTCCTATGAACAGCAGGGCATGGGTTTCCCAGCCGAGGGCTGTAAACAAGGAAAGGCCAAGCGCCAGCGTGCTGATGGCCGAAAGTCCTGCCAGACATACCAGCGAAGGATGAAGACGGGCTGTACCTTCGGCGCCGATATGCATTGCCGACAGGAACATATGTCCCCATATCAGGCATATCGTTGAAAGATAGGTCCAAAGAAAAAGACTAATAAGCATGTAAGGATTATAATATGTTACCTGATCCGATATTCTCCTTGCATCTGCTGTGTTCCGGCCTGTTGCTCCATCCTGAATCCATCCCGGATACTGCTGCCCCTGGCTCTTACATATGGATTGAGGTGGTATAAACAGGGAAGCTGCAAATCAAAGCAGCGAGGATTCCAATTGTCAAGCACTTTGTCCGGGATGCGCATCCGGATGCCATCCACTACGATAGTCCGGATCGTGGGTACGGGTAGTGGATGAGGGCGCAGCCAATTCCGGTAATTCTGATCGACGATGGTCTTTCGAATGGTATATACCAGCATGATACAGGCGGCGGATGTTAAAAAAAGGCCGATCGTCATCCGGGGCAAACGTAACCGGGGGAGCAGGGTAAATAATGTAAAGAGGGGAAATAACAAGGGGCCGTAAACGAATCTCGGGTCGGGGGCTGACCACAAACAGGAGATCATCTGTACCAGCATCACTCCCAGGAACAACCGTTGCGGCAGGGACCTGGTCCTTATCCATTTTTTACCGCAGGCGAGGCATCCTGCCCATGCGGCGAGGGAAAGGTCTACGAGTGTCCTGTCGTAAGCATAGAGATCTTTATGCCAGATGCCGATCCAGGAAGAGAAAGGCTTATCCAAAACCAGTGTTGCATTATCGTTGGAACGGTTGTAATATTTGATAAATTCGAATATTTCCCTGACGAGGGGCTTGCTTACTTTCCAATCGAAGGCGAAGGGATCTATCTGCCAAATGGGGAAAAAAGGATAACCGGACAAAATGACGTTCCTTATTACAAACGGGATTATCAGGAAAGCCCCTGCCGATAGCCAGGCAAATGCCGCACGTAAGGATGAGCGGGAGAGCATGAACGCTGTCAATAACAGCAAGGGCGCATTGAGCATTCTGACCGTAAAAAGATAAAAGGGCCAGATCATCCATTCGGGACCCGGCTGTCCGGAAAAAAAGCCTTCGATGAACAGGGCGATGATACAGCAGGTGGTGATGAAATCATAGTTGGCGGAGGCGGAATTTCCCCTGATCATGGGCCAGATCAGCAGGGCGATCAACAGGATGATGCTGACGGCGATACCTCCGTTGGCGGATAAGGAATTGCCGTCTTTTGAGAAAGCCCCTTCCATCTTCCGGAGCAGATAGTGACAGAGCCAGCAGGACAGCAGGCCGTTGAGGGCGAGGTATTGATCAATGCCCTGTATATGCGGAGAAAGGAGCCCGATGGAGATAAACCATGAACAGTTGAACCCAAAGCGGAGGTGAAGGTTGGCAATTCCGGGTACTGTACCGTATCGCTGTGCCCATTTTACCATCTGGATATGATAGCTGTCCGTATCGTCCATTATGGTTGGACCGGCATTCAGGGTGAGGAT
Source organism: Puia sp. (assembly GCA_035547295.1). Taxonomy (GTDB): domain Bacteria; phylum Bacteroidota; class Bacteroidia; order Chitinophagales; family Chitinophagaceae; genus Puia. The sequence continues at coordinate 3,788 of DASZVM010000629.1, forward strand.
CATGAAGAGGAGGACCAGGAAGCAGCCGATGAATAAAGCGGAAGGTCTCATTTCGCGGAGGAAATCGGGAAAGACCCATGTTCTTCTTTTTA
>DASZVM010000630.1:0-3138 GCA_035547295.1 Puia sp.
TATCTTTGCCGTTCATAAGATTAAGGAAAATATATGACCATTAGCTATAATTGGCTGTCGGAATACCTCCCGGTAAAGATCGATCCGGAAAAACTGTCCAGGATCCTTACTTCTGTCGGGCTGGAGGTCGAAAGCCTGGAAAAATATGAATCGGTAAAAGGCGGATTAAAAGGACTGGTCATCGGGGAAGTGCTGGAAACAGCCCCTCATCCCAATGCGGACAAGCTGAAGTTGACAAAAGTGAATGTGGGGGATCCCGAACCCCTGTCCATCGTTTGCGGGGCCCCCAATGTCGCCGCGGGGCAAAAAGTGGTGGTAGCTCCCGTCGGTGCAACCATCTACCCCATCAAGGGCGAGCCTGTCACCATGAAAGTGGCGAAGATCAGGGGTGTGGAAAGCCATGGAATGATCTGCGCCGAGGACGAGATCGGGCTGGGCGAAAGCCATGCAGGCATCCTCGTACTGCCTCCCACGGCCAAGGCAGGCACAAAAGCACCCGATTTCTTCCACCCCTACACGGATCATATCATAGAGATCGGCCTGACCCCCAACCATATGGACGCCATGAGCCACCTGGGCGTCGCCCGGGACGTCTGCGCCTGGCTCAGTCTGCATGAGAATAAGGAATACCGTGCAAAGCAGCCTTCCACCAATGCTTTCAGAACGGATAACACCAGCCTTCCCATCACCGTCAGCATCGAGAATACCAGGGGCTGCGAACGCTACTCCGGGGTCAGCATCAAAGGCATTACCATCAAACCATCCCCCCAATGGATGCAGGACAGGCTAAAAGCCATCGGCATCCGGGCCATCAATAACATCGTAGATATCACCAATTACGTCCTGCATGAGATGGGACAGCCTCTCCATGCCTTTAACCTTCATGCCATCGAAGGCGGCAGGGTCATCGTAAAGAATTTCCCGGAGGGGACCCCTTTTGTAACGCTGGATGAAAAAGAGCGTAAATTATCATCGGAAGACCTGATGATCGCGGACGCAAAAAAGCCCATGTGCATAGCGGGTGTTTTCGGGGGGCTGAACAGCGGGGTAAAGGACGATACAAAGGACATTTTCCTGGAAAGCGCCTGGTTCAATCCCACCGACGTCCGGAAGACCTCTTTCCGGCACGGCCTGCGGACAGACGCCGCCACTCATTTTGAAAAGGGAATGGATATCTCCGGGACGGTGGCCGCGCTCAAAAGGGCCGCCCTGCTGATAAAAGAGCTGGCAGGCGGCGAGATCGCTTCGGAAATAGCGGATGTCTACCCCGATCCGAAGAACAAGACCCAGGTGATCCTGAAACACCATTATCTCAAAAAGCTCAGCGGCAAGAACTACCATCCCGACACCATAAAGAGCATCCTGCTGAGCCTGGGCTTCGGGATCATCAAGGAAGGCATGGACGATATCCATGCAGACGTGCCCTGGCACAAGCCGGATGTCAGTCTCCCCGCGGATATTGTCGAGGAGATCATGCGTATCGACGGGCTGGACAATATCGTCATTCCCTCCAGCATCACCATCTCTCCCTCGGTGGAGAAGGACAGGAGCGCCGCCGCCTGGCAGTCCGCCGTCTCGGCCTACCTGGTAGGACAGGGCTTTAACGAGATCCTTACCAACTCCATCACCAACAGCGCCTACTATACCCAGGATGAGCTGGAGACAGTGGTAAAGATGATCAATAACCTCAGCGCCGAGCTGAATATCATGCGTCCTTCGCTCCTGGAGACAGGGTTGGAGTCCGTGGCGCATAATATCAACAGGAAGAACACCAGCCTCCGGTTCTTCGAATTCGGTAAAACCTATCACACCGGCGGGGTCGGCCGGTATACGGAAGAACCTCACCTTGCCCTGTTCGTCACCGGGCAGCTGTATGAGGACAGCTGGAAAGGCAAAGGCCCTCATTCGGATTTCTATTTTATAAAAACGCTTTGTGAAAGGATATTCCAGCTGGTGGGTCTGACAGTGCCGGCCTGGGAGTTCCTGCGGTCACCCAAGCTCACCATGGGTCTGTCGATCGCGGTGAAGGGAGAGACCATTATGGAAGCAGGGCAGGTCAGCCCTTCCCTGCTCAGACAATTCGATATCAAGCAGGACCTGTATTTTGCCGATGTCCGCTGGCAGAAGCTTTTGAACCTCACCTCGGGTAAGGACATCTCATTCAGGGAGCTGCCCAGGCAATTGCCCGTGCAAAGAGACCTGGCCATGATCGTGGCAAAGACCCTCACTTTTGAGAAAGTGGAGAAAGCCATCCAAAGCGCCAGGGTGGAAAAGCTACAGGAAATAAAGCTTTTTGATATCTTTCAAAGCGAAAAGCTGGGGAAGGACAAAAAATCCCTGGCTGTCAGCTTTACCTTCCTGGATGAAGAAAAAACCTTGACAGACAAGGAGATCGACGGGATGGTAAGCCGTATTATGGGGGCGCTGGAGAAAGAATTGCAGGCGGAGATACGGAAATAGCACGAAATGTGCTGGTCAAAAAAAGTCAATGGAGGAACTCGAACTACAGGTAAAACGCATCCACGATAAGCTGCAGCAGGTGCTGAGACAGCGGGAAACCCTTTTGAAGGAAAACAACAGATTGAAGGAAGAGCTGCTCCAGTTACAACAGTCGGAAAGTCATCGGGCAGAACAGGTAGAGCAATTACGACAGCAGGTTGAGATCCTGAAAGCGAAAAAGGGAGAAATGCCGCTCGCAGAAAAGGCGGTCCTGGAAAAAAGACTTAGCCAGTACATCCGGGAGATCGACCGGTGTATTGCACTCCTGGGAGAATAATGACCTTCAAACTCTCTTGACCAGGCGCATTTTCATCTCATCCGCACCCTGCGAGATCTCGAGGGTATACACTCCATACGGCAGATCGTTGAGACCACCCCAATACAGTTCCTGCTGATCCTTTTCCATTTCAGTCTCCATGGCTCCGCAGACAATGCCGGTGTCGTCTTTCAGGACAGCTTTCAGGAGGCATTTTTGAGGTTGGTCGACCATGAATGTCAACCTGTCAATAAATACGGGGGATTTGACTTTTAAGAACATGGCTTTCGTAGTTTTTAGATAGGGTATTGGTGAGCAAAAGTTTTGTTTTTATTAGGTATGAATGAATGAAGATTGAGAAAAATTGGAATTACCTTCGCTCA
>DASZVM010000631.1:0-6601 GCA_035547295.1 Puia sp.
TGTTGGGAGTTTTGTCGATATTGTCCAGGAAAATATAACATTGACGGATGCCGTCGAACATACCCGCTCCCGGATTGCCGCCCTCCGTCCCCCAGTAATTCCAATAAGGAGCAGATGAGTTCAGCTGTCCCCGTATATAGCTCTTGGCCGTATGGTTGTTCCAATTAGGGATACACACTTCATCGGTGGTTTCCAGCTCCGGGGTGGCACCTACGTTATCAAGGCGGGGAATATAACTGTATAGGGAATAGAAGAAATTGAGCGCCAGGTTCGAATTATTGAAAACGCTCTCCAGGGTGGCCGTGGCCGGAGGCACCACATTCAGATACTTCTTACAGGATGGAGCGATGGCTGTAAGGATGGCCAGGGTAATAAGAATAAATAACCGTTTCATAATTTTATTCGTTTGCGTACTATTATTTTAAGATCAGCTGGACACCAATGTTGATGATCCTTTCGGGAGGATATGCCTGTCCGTTCCCATTGGAAGCAGTTGCCAGCAGTTCGGGGTCCCATAGCTTGAATTTCGAAAAGGTCAGCAGGTTGAATCCATTGGCATAGATGCGTACGATCTTGTTGGGTGAAAAACCCAGCTCGGCGCTTTTCAGCCGCATGAATGCCCCGCTGCGCAACCACCAGGAAGAGTTCTCATAGTCGTTGGGGTTAGCCGCGTCGGACAGGCGGGGGAAAAAGGCGTGGGCGTTGGGATTGGACCTGGACCAGTGGTCGTTGGCAATGGCCTCCAGCAGATTGCTTTGCAAGGTTCCGAAGGGAGCAATGCTTTTGGTGCTGGTGAACGAATTTCCCACAAACCCATTGATAAAGTAGGAGACATTGGCAATGCCCTGGAAGAACATTTTGATGTCCCATTTCTTATAGTTGATATTGAAGCCAAAGCCATAAGTGATCTCAGGGACAGTGGGATGACCCATCGGCACCAGGTCGTTGTCGTCTATCAGTGAGACTTTGTCATAAGCAGAGGAAACATCCTTGTATTTTATATTGCCGGGATACAACGCGCCATATTGGGTAGGGCTGTTCACGATCTCGTTGGAGTCGGCGAAAAGATGATCCGCGATCAGTCCTCTCAGCTGTTTGAGAGGAAGACCAATGGCGCTCCGGTAGGGGTATGGGTATTTTGGTTCATCGAGGAACAATACTTTGTTACGGGCATAGGTAAAGGTACCTCTCGCTGTGATGATCAGGTCCCTGCCTGCATGGTATGTATAGGCCAGCGCAAGGTCGATGCCCTTGTTCTCTACCTTTTCGAGGTTGGCATACAGAGGGATAGTACCGATACCCAGGGTGGAGGGGATAACCCTGGGCTGGAAAATATTCGACCTTATTTCCCGGAACACATCCACATTCAGGGTCAACTGATGCCATAATTCGAGGTCGACGCCGACATTGGCCTTATCGGCTTTTTCCCAGGTGATAGCAGGATTGGGGTACTGCGTAATGATGACCCCACCCCGGGTATTGTTGAAGCTTTGTCCGAAAGTATAGCCGTTGCCGCCGTTACCGCCGTTGTTTATGTTGACCACGCTGGTGTAGGGGAATCGGATATTCGTGATCTGGTCATTACCTGCCAGACCTTTGGATGCCCGGATCTTCAGGTAGGTGATCTTGTCGTGCCATTTGTCAAAGAAAGCTTCATTGGAGATGAGGTAGCCCACGCCGAGGGAGGGAAAGAAACCAAATTTATGACCGAAGGCGAAATTTTCCGAGCCCGTGTAGCCAAAGTTGCCTTCCAGGAAATAACGGTTGTCGTAAGCGTAGGTGATCCTGCCGCTGACCCCCTGGTTACGATGGGGGAGGGAGGCCGTTATGTCACCGGTGATCTGGTTGATGGAATATTCTTTTTGCTGGTAGACTATCATGCCGCCGACTGCATGGAGGCCAAAGTTTCGCTCATAATTGATCATCCCCTGCAGATAGATCGTCCGGTTGCCATCGTTGCTGGCGGCTTGCGATAGAGCTATCTGTCCATTGGCATCGTGCGGAACGAGATTGTAATCGTACCTGCCTGTCGCGGAGTCCAGATTGTAAGATTTAAGGATATAGGTATAGGGAGTGTAGGTACGTTTGATGCTGCTGAAAGTATAGTTCTTAAAAGAGGCAAGCAGGTTGACGGATAAGCCCGGTGTGAAAAAGTCCAGCTTTTGGTTGACCTTCAGCGTAGAAAGGGCAGTGGAGGCGAAACTTTGGATATACCCTTTCACCATGTCTGCATAGGGGTTGGGAAAGCCGGCGGAAAAACCTCCGCTGGCATTGCCGAAATACAGATGGTCGGATGTGTCAGGAGTGGGCCAAAATGCCGGGAAATGCACTGGATTACTGTTCATTACCTCTGCAAAAATGTCTGTGGCGGAAGTGGCAGGCCCTTTATAAGGATTAAAATCCGCGCTGATGCTCAACTCGGCCTCCGTCGTCTTTGTTACGTCCACAGTGAGATTGTTGATAAAGTTGAAGCGTTGCTCATTGATATTATTATGGAAGTCGTTATGCGGCTGATTTTTTAATATGCCTTCGTCCCTGTAGTAGGAGATGCCCATATAATAGCGGGCATTCCTTGAGCCGCCCCGGATGTTGACATTGGCATGTTGTCGTAACGAATAGGGTCTGAACAGGGTTTTGTACCAATCTATATTTGGGAAAACATAAGGGTCTAAGCCTTTACGGGTGCCGTCTATCTGATCCTGCGTATATCTGGGCATTTGTCCATCATTGGCTTCGGCTTCGTTGTAGGCGTTCATAAAGGTGATGGCGTCCGCAAACTTTGGCAGCCGGGTGGGGGTCACAAAGGAGTTTTCCGCCAGCACGCTGATATTGGGTTTTGCCAGGTTCTTTCCCCTTTTGGTAGCGATGAGGATGACGCCGTTGGCTCCCCGGGCGCCATAAAGTGCGGTGGCAGAGGCATCTTTTAAGATCGAAAAATTTTCAATATTGACAGGATCGACGTTGTTGAGATCGTCGATGGATATCTCCACGCCATCGAGGAATACCAGGGGGGCAGTGCTGCCTGGCGTAGCGACACCCCGTATCCAGAAAGAGGCCGAGTTCTTACCCGGCTCCCCGGTATTCTGTACGCCGATGATGCCCGCGATCTGTCCTGCAAACCCCTGTGAGAGCTGGCTGCCGGGGACTCTCAGGTTGTCCGGGTTTACCGTGCTGATGGCGCCTACTACACTGGCCTTTTTCTGTTTGCCATAACCGACCACCACCACTTCTGCGATGGCCACCTGGACAGGTTTTAAATTTACTTCCATAACGTCTCCCTTCCTTGGCACGGACAGACGCTGCGGCTCATAGCCTACGAAGGAAAAGACCAGCGAGTCCCCGTCCGAGACCTTTATCTTAAAATATCCCTTTTCATCCGTCACCATTCCTTTTGTCCTGCCGGCGATGACGACGGAGGCATTGGCGATGCCGTCCCCTTTTTCATTGACGACCCTTCCGAAGACCTCTTTAGGCGGATCGGCGGCAGGTAATTCCCGGGGAGCAGTCACCAGCGGCTTTTCCCCGATGAATACGACCTTTTCCTCTTCCCTGATGGAAAATTCGAAGCTACGGCTGTCCAGGCAGGATTGCAGGGCCTCCGTCAGCGAAACACCCCTGAGATGGATATTGAGATGATCGGACTTCTCCAGCACCTGCCGGTTGCAGAGGAAGGAATAACCCGTCTGCTGTTTCAGCAGGCGGAGGACCTTTTCCAGGCTGATGTCCCTGGAGACGATGTTCACTTTCTGCGAATAAGTGCTTTTGGCAGATAACTGTAAGGACGTAGCGAGTAGCAGAATAGCCGTCAACCTCATGAGCAGCAAGGTTTTTTGAATGTGCGGCAGCCCTCTTTTCAACAGGGCTTTGCACAGAACTGTTAGTTCCATACTTTTGTGCAGTTGGGTTTAAATGTGAGATCAGTTTTGTAATGAGAAACCGGGTTTTACAGGGTTACCCGACATTCGCCGGAAGTGTGGTCAAGACATTTCCGGCTTTGTTTTTATGAGGCCCCTGGAAAGTTGGATGTCAGGTTTGGTACAGGTGCATTTTCATAATGGCTGATTTAAGAGATGATACAATCGTGATCAGGGTGAAACAATAATGTCTTTTCCTTCCTGTCGTATGTGCGCTCCGTTCTTTTGCAGATATTCCAGGATGCTGGATAAATAAATATTCCTGTTCAGGATACCGAAGAACCGGGTTTTGGGCACGGCGCCGGTGTAGTGGATATTGACATCATACCACCGGGCGATCTGCCGCATCAGCGACGGAAAGTCCTCATTGGCAAAGGAGATCTGGCCATTCTTCCAGGCGATGACATCTTCTATATCCACGTTGTCCGCAATGGTAGTTTCACCTTCCGACTGCCATTGCGCCTGCTGTCCGGGCTTCAGGGTGACATTCCGTTTGCCCGTGCCTGTGACCCTGGCGGACCCTTCGATAAGGGTTATGCGGGCCACTGTTTCATCATCATAGGTATTGATGTTAAAAGAAGTCCCGATGTCCTCGATGACATGTCCTCCCGCTGCCACCCGGAATGGTTGCGCGCTATTGTGCTTTACTTCGAAATAGGCTTCCCCCGTCAGCTCCACCTTTCGCTCACTACCTTGAAAGGCTGTTGGGAAGCGGAGAGAGGATGCCGCATTCAGCCAGACCCTGGTGCCGTCCGCCAATACAAGCTGGTATTGGCCTCCCCTGGGCGTAGTGATCGTATTATAAACAATGGTTTCGGACTCTTTTCCCTCCGTATAGGTCAGCAGACCACCGCCGGGCTGAAGGACCTGTACGCCACCCTGGCTGGGAATGGCGGGCTTGTTCAGACTGTCGAGCGTCACCCGCTGTCCGTCTCCCAGGACCAGCCAGGCCTTATTGCCGCCGGGCGGTACTGGAGCGGTGACGGTGGCAAACGGTATTGGTTTTTCCTGTTTTTCGTAGAAGTACAAGCTTCCCGCCCCGGCAAGAAGGATCAATACCGCTGCGGCAGCCCAGCGGAGCGTATGAACGAGCTTTCTTTCCTTGCGCAGATCGACCTGTACCTCTTCCAGGCCCGGGGTGATACGTGTTTCCCAATTCGCCGGCCCTTCACGGTTCACTTCCTTCCATATCTTTTCCTCACGGGCGGTGTCCCATCCGGAATGTGTATCCGCCTTGTCAAAGGTCTGCCGGATGTCTTCCTCCAACAGGTGATCATAAGTGCCAACGGTGAGCGCTTCGCGCAGGGACAGCCATTCGGCTTCGGTAAGCCGGTGCTCTTTGTAAGCCTGGACAAACGCCTGGAATTGTTCTGGAGTCATTGGAAGTAAGGTTGCTTCCTATAAAGACGAATAAAGGACCCCAGCGGCGTAATGGACAAGAAAAAAAAGTAAAATATGCCGGCTGATATAGGCCCGGAGGGATTTGCGGGCAAGCTCCATGTGTTTTTTGGCCGTGGGACGGGATATCTGCATGGCCCTGGCAATATCATCATAGCCCAGGCACTGCCGCTCCGCCAGGAGATAAACTTCCCGCTGACGTTCAGGCAGCTCTTCGATGGCCTTTTCCAATAGCTGGTCATATTGTTTTTGAGACAGCAGACGTTCGGTGTTGTCTTCGGCCCCCGCCCCGTCACGGCTGACAATATCAGCCAGACGTGCATGCCTGGTAAGACGGTTGAAATAATCGAAGACGCTGTTGCGGACAAGAATAAAAAGATAATCGGGAAAGCTGCGTATCCCGGCAAGAGAGGACCTGCGTTCCCATATTTTGACAAACACCTGCTGTACGATCTCCTCTGCCTCCGTCTCATTTTTGACATAGGCCATTACAGTGGCATATGTTTTTCCGGCATAATGATGGTACACCTGTGAAAAGGCCTGGGTGTCACCCGCGGCAATGCTTTTTAACAATGCGGGTTCGTTATCGGGAAAAGATGCAGGCAAGGCAGTTGCTTTGTTATCGACGGGAAAATAAGAAAAATAATGCATCCGGAAAGGGAGGTGCCAAAATTGCTTAGTACTTTGACAACCGTGGGGAATAAAAAATGCAAAGAAATCCCCATTTTACACATTTATGGCTATCCGGGATCGCATTGTTTTGAAACTTAGCATCGTTATCGCTTATTTCTTATTCACCAACCTGGGGGCTTCGGCACAGCAATCCGTCTGCCTGCAGGATGGATGGGAGTTCTTAAAGCAGGACCTGGGCGGCCCCTGGGAGGCTGTAAGACCTGTGACAAAAAAGGACGATCCCGGCGCTGTCCCCCTCTGGCAGCCTGTGAAGCTGCCTCATTGTGTAAATGCCAGGGATGCCGTCGATCCGGACGGTAACTATTACAGGGGGCCCGCCTGGTACCGTACGCAGCTGGAGCCGCATAACCCTTACCCGGGCGGAAGGACGCTGCTGCATTTTGAAGGGGCGGGTCAAAAGACGGCTGTCTATATCTACACCACGCAAGTGGGCGCTCACACGGGCGGATATGATGAATGGACGGTGGATATCACGGATGCGGCGGCAGCCTTTGCCCAAACCGGGGTCTGCCGTCAGCAGTTCAAAGGGAAGATACCGCTCTCTGTCCGTACGGATAATTCCCGCGACTTTGAAATGATCCCGTCAGGTATGTCCG
>DASZVM010000632.1:0-15006 GCA_035547295.1 Puia sp.
GGAATAGGGCATTTTGAAGAGCAGAGGTTACGGTTTGGGAAATAGGGGTACTAGTTCCCGTAAGATCACCAGGGTCGGGAACACCCGTCTTATTCCCGCCTCTGACTCCATACTCGGTTATATATACAGGTTTCACCCCAGCCCCCAGCCCCTTTACGATACCCGCCACCTCCGTAAGCCTCGTGACAGGCTTTGCCGCGTCATTGTCATCCCAGTAAATATGGGACGAATACCCCGCAAGCAGATCGTTCATGTTGGACGCCATGTAGGTAAACCAGCTTTGCTGATTGGTCTGAACGAGATCACCCCCGACGAACCGTATCCGGTTGCGGATACCCAGCGTTGTCAACGCCTGGTCCAGGCTTACATAACAGTCCTTATAGTCGGACATCGTCATCTGCGTACTGTTCACCTCATTCTGGATGGTCACCTCCCTGACGGCCGTCAACCCCTGGTTCACGATCAGGTCGTTCAAAACATCCGCGAATGCAGGCATCTCGGCCGCCGTGGCCGTGTGCCAGAAAGTAATGTTGATCGTCGTGGCCCCCGCATCCTGCGCCAACTTCACTGTCTTTGAAAAAGAAGCCAGGAAATCCGCGGTGACGGAAGAATAATTGGGGTCCGTGGGCCATGCCTTGGAGTCGAAGAATATCCGGACATACTGCGAATGCAGCGCCTTTACCTTGGCCTCCAGCTGCCCGATATTACCCGTCGTGATCCCATCCGTGGCGCTAAAGGCGGAATAAACATTCTGATTGTACTGCGTGCCAAACCCCGCAAATTCCGCCGATACGGTCTTACCCCGGTCCACGGTAAATTCCACATCATCATTGCCGGGCGGAGGCGCACCGCCGCCGCTCTTCTTGCCGCACGAGCAGGAGCACACGGCCGATATCGCCACTGAAAAGAATAGTCTGTTGATCTTCATCATTCAATTGTTAAGCTGACACATGCATTATTTCACCCACCGCGCATACAGGATCACATCCAGGTAGATAGGCTTCGTAGTAATATCATAAGCCGGGAACTTCGGAGGGGCGGTATTCTTCGTCGGGTTGGGATTGGCATCCGCCGAATTGGCATACCAGCCGTCAAACGTATAGCCCGCCCGGGTAGGCACAGGAGCATTCTGCACCAGCTCGCCGGCCTTTGCATCGACAAAGGTCGTGTCGCCCGCCGCATTGGTCTCATTGAGTATAAATGCCACCGTACAGGTCCTGTCGACAGGCGAATTGTTCTTCTTGCAGGAGCCCGCCAAACCCGCAAAACCGCCGGCGGCCAGCACCAGCATCGATATCTTTATCCGAAAACTGTTCATATATCTTGACATTAAAATGATTAAAACTAATTTCCCTATCCCCCGGATCATTCCCCCCGCATCCCTCGGCTACCAACCCGGGTTCTGCGTCAGCACCGAACCGTTCCGCTGATAAAAGTCGATCTGGTAAGTAGGAACGCTCTCCAGGTAATCCCTGTCCAGGACATATCCGTTAGTAGCATTCCGTACGGTCTGGGACGCTTTTATATAACCGCTGCCGGTGGCCGTATTCCCCGGGGAAGTGACATTCCCATTGATGTCGGCCAGGATAATGGCCTTCGTTACAGAGCTCTTGGTTATCCATGCGCCCAGGTTCTTTTTGGGATACAGCTCCGTATTCGCATAGTCGATCTTCCGCCACCGCTTCAGATCATGCAGACGGAAACCTTCATAGAGCAGCTCCAGCCGGCGCTCGCGGCGAACCTCCCAGATAAAGGACGGCACAGAAGGGTCCCGGTCGGCGTCCTCATACACGGTTGCCCCGATGGCAGGCAGACCGCCGATGATCTTCATATCCGGAAGCCTTGATCCCGCCGCATATCCCGCTCTCTTACGCAAGGCATTGATCGTCTTGTCCAGGTCGCTTTGCGCCACGGTATAAAGCCCCATATCCGCCAGCTCGGCCGCCGCCTCGATATAATTCATCATCACCTCTCCCAACCTGATAATAGGCGCATCCGTGATATTAAAGCTCTGCACCGCATAAGCCTGGTCTTTCGTAGCTTCATCCAGGAACTTGTAACATTTATACCCCGTGACGGAATAGCCGGTCTCGATAAATTGCTGGTAAAATCTGTCCGTAAGGAAAGTGTTCGCCAGCCTCGGGTCCCTGTTCGCCATCTGGTCGGCGGCAGTCTGATCACCCTGGTACACAGGGTTTACCCCATCCGTTGTATTGATCGGCAGACCGTTGGTGCACAGATAGGAATCGATCACATCCTTCGACGCCGCATTGCCCTGTATCGTATTGTCGTTATTGCCTGACGCTATCGCATGCGTCACCTCTCCGGTGTTATAGCTGCGGTACAGGATCATCTCCTTTTTTACGGCAGGCGTGGCGCCGACGTCGATGGTGCTGCAAAGCTTCTGGTAATTGTCGGCCACGGAATAACGCCCCGAGCCGATCACCCTGTCGGCTGCATCCTTGGCCGCCTGCAGATAAGCCCCCGCCTTGGCCCGGGCATCGGAAGAAGCAGCCGGGTCATATTTTATCTTCGTCCCCACATACAGCAACTGCCTCGACATAAAAGCATCCACCACATCCTTTGTGATCACCAGTCCGTCCGGACCCGTCAGGGGGTCCGTCAGCCGTACATTTTGTGAAGCATAGACAAAATCTTCCATCACCTTGTCCATGACATACGTCGCAGGATCACGGGGCTTGAAAAGCAGGGTATCGTTGTCCGCCAGCTCACGGTCAAAATAAGGCACATCCCCAAAGTCGAATACAAAGCTGGAATAATCCAGCGCCCTGAAAAACCGGGCGATCCCGATCCAATGCCTGGCGGCAGTGCTGTCATCGAACTTCATCTTCGAAACCCTGTCCACGAAAATATTATCCTTCCTTATCTTGCTGAAATAGGTGTCCCAGCCGCCCCCGCTGTTCGTCACCTGGCTGGGAAAACCCGGCAGATTGATGCCGGTAAAATCATCATTAAGCGTCTCCCGGATGGAATACGATCCACCCGCATCATTGCTCCCGAAGCCGGGGAACCTGTCCGCATAATAACCCATGGCAAACGCCCTGACGCTCGCTTCCGACGTCCAGAAATCATTATCCGTAAAAGACGCCAGCGGCTCCTGGACAAGGAACTTTTTGCACCCCGCAGAGGTCATTAGTATAGCACAGGCCAGTAGTAATATCTTATTTTTCATGATTGTTTGAGTTAATGGTTTATAATTCCACCTGCAAGCCGCATGACCAGGTCCTGAAATAAGGATAGGTCCTTCCAAAGCTCTTGGGATCGGTAAACCCTTCCACGGAATTCTGCTGTATCTCCGGATCGATGCTCATATCCACATTGTCCACCGTAAACAGGTTCTCGCCGCTGGCAAATACCCGCACCCGGGTGAACCCCTTCTTCGGCAGCCATTGTTTGGGAAGGGTATACCCGATGGTGATATTCTTCACCCGCATATACGCCATATTCAGTAAATAACGCGTCTGCGGCTGCCAGTTGGCGTTATGGTTGTTCGCACCCGGGTTGGACGGAGCAGGATAGAATGCATTCGGCCTGTCCGGCGTCCAGTAGTCCATCTGGTTCTGGTACACCGCCTCGGCTTGCGTAAAACCAGGGATGAACAGCGAACCCGTTCCCCAATAGTTCCTTTTTGCTACACCCTGTAAAAAAGTGCTGACATCAAGCCCCTTATAGGTAAGCCCCAGCCTGAAGCCGAAAAGGTACCGGGGAGTCGTATTCCCGATCACCCGCATATCCCCATGGTCCAGGTTGGTCCCCTTGCCGAAATCCACCACGTTGTCGCCGTTCAGGTCCTTATACTTGACATCGCCGGGACCATAATGGAACGCAGAGCTGGTATTCAGCGCATCCTGGTTCGGCGTCTTGCTGCCATAGGTCCACACAGGATTGGCCGCACCGTTATTACCCGAAAAATCGCCGTCGGTAAAAAGCCGGTCGGTACGGTACCCCCAGATCTCACCCATGGTCTTCCCCTGGTAATTCGGGACATCATTACCACCGGGCAAAATATTTACCTCCGTATTGGCAAACTTGGTGATCTTTCCCGTCGCATCCGACAGGTTGCCTGTTACGTTGAAGCCAAACCCATTGGAGAATTGCTTTTCATACGAGATGGACAGCTCCCAACCCTTCGTGACCAGCTCGCCATAGTTCCGCCTGGAAGAGGCGGCGCCCAATGAAGAAGGCACCTCGATACCCGTCGTCACCATGCCCTTCGTAGCCCGGCTGTACCAGTCGAAATCGACGGACAACGCATTATTGAAGAACCGGGCATTCATCCCCAGGTCCGTCGTCTGGATCGTCTCCCAGGTCAGGGATTGGGAAACATTGTCGAAGACCCCCACCATCGTCGGGTTCAGCCCATTGATCCACCAGTTCGATGCACCCGCCGTCATGATCCTTAAGTACGAATTGCCTCCAATATCATTGTTCCCTATCGATCCCCAGGACCCGCGTATCTTCAGGAACGACAACGGCGTCTTCTCCTTTATCCCGTCCATAAAATCCTCGTTGGTGATGATATAGCCCGCGGAAAATGAAGGGAAAGTACCCCATTTCTTATTGGTGGGGAAGTTGGAAGATCCATCCCTTCTTAAGTTGGCTTCAAATAAGTACTTGTCCTTGTACGCATAGTTCAACCGGCCGAAATAGCCCAGCGTCGACCAATGCGTGGGATAGCCATTGGCAAATTCAGCGCCCGAGGTCAGGTTCAGCGTGGGCTTCTCAGCCAGCATCAACCCCATCGCCTTCGAATACTGGAAATTGGAAATATAATACTCGATATCCGCCCCGGCCATCAGCTTGAAACTATGACCGCCTATCTGCTTGTTATACGTAGTATATCCCTTGCCTACATTTCTTTTGGTCCAGATGGAATTTTCTATCACATAATCTTCCGCCGGAAAATAATTGGAAAGCACCTGGGTTAAAGTAGGATCTACCCAGCTGTTGATCCCGGAAATCGGCGAGGTGGCGACATTGGAATGCCCGTTGTCTATCGAATAAGTGTAATCCACATCCGCGGTCCACCCTTTCAGGAAGGTCGCCGTTGCACCCACCGACAGACGGCCCTGGTCATCCTGGTTCGTATTCATATGGGCTTGCTGCAGCTCCGTAAGGATAGTCTTCAGCGGCAGCCCGTTAAACGTCCCGTAAGGATAGGTCTCGGGATAGCGGTAAATATTGAACCAGTATTCATTTGCTCCGTTCACCGCATTCGCCAGCCGGAAATTGGGATACTGTTTCTTCGAGATAAAGTTCATCAGCGATGCCCTGGCTGTAAACCAGTTGTTGATCTTCGTCTCGACCCTTACCGTACCATTAAATCGGGTATACCTGTCCGGCTCCGGCGCCACTTTCACCAGCCCCTTCTGGTCCATCACGCCAAAGCTGGCATAATAAGTGGTCTTCTCGTCCCCGCCCGTTATGGAGATATTGTGCCTCATCTGGGGAGTGGAAGCATTCAGGAATACCTTGTCCGCATCCCATGCACGATAAAAATAGGTTTGCCCCGCACGCCTTTCAAAATCCCGGCCCTCTACCATATCCGGCCCCAGATCCATGCCGCCATACAGCTCCTTCCACTGCTTCATCCGGTCGATGCTGATGTCGTCATAATAAGCTCCCAGTATATTGAAGCTGGCCGTGTTTGGCGCAGTCCTCCTGTATTGCTTGAGCATATACTCCGCGCCTTCCGCCCCGTCCGCGATCTTTGGCGTGTTCATCGGCGAAGACCAGGCAAAATTGTTGTCATAGGACACATGTATCCGTCCCTTCTTCCCTTTCTTGGACGTCAGCAGGATCACCCCCCAGGAACCCCTGGCCCCATAAATGGAGGCAGAAGCCGCATCCTTAAGTACCGAAATAGACTCGATATCGTCAGGGTTCACCATGTTCATGTCAGGGATAGGGACATTGTCCAGGAGGATCAACGGCTTGGCTTCCGCATTGACGGAACCGGTCAGACCTCGCAGATGGATCTCTGGCGCCTGCCCAAGGTCACCGCTGGAAGTGGTGATCATCAGACCCGGAGAAGATCCCTGAAGACCACGGGCAAGATCAGGCACAGGACGGGAATCCAATGTCTTTGCCACATCGATAGTAGCCACGGCGCCCGTAAGATCGGATTTCTTCTGGCTGCCGTAACCCACGACCACCACCTGGTCCAGCGAGGCAGTGCTCCTTTGTAAAGTAATATTGATCACCAGGCCCTTGCCGATCACCTGCTCCTGGGTAATATTACCCTTGAAGCTGAACACCAGCGTCTGGCCCTTGCCGGCCCTGATGGAATAGTTCCCCTCATCGTTGGTAGTAGTGCCCGTAGCCGTACCCTTCACCTGCACCGAAGCCCCTGCCAGCGGTTGCGCATCCTCGCCCGTTACCTTGCCGGTAACTGTCGTTTGTGCCAGGACCTGCATGGTGGTGATCAGCACACACAAGCCCAGAAGGAATGATCTTTTTTTCATTTCGCAGTATTGTTTGGTTTTTTAATATTTTACTTTTCCCTCGGGCAGGTCTTCCAGAGATCTGCCGCCGCATTTGATCAGCACCCCCTGCCCCGCCGGCAGCCAGACGCCGTTCTTATGACTGATCCGCTCAAGAGGATGCCAGTCCTCACCCACAGTGACGATATACATCTCCTCGCTGGGGATCTTTGTCTGCAAGTCGAACTTTGCCGACCGCTCCAGGCTCAGGTTCACCACCATCACATAGTTCGTCCCATCGTCACCCCTGAACTCGCCCACCATCATCGGCGCCTCGCTCGTCACCTTTTCCGCCCAGGTACCCGGCAGCACCGGCAAAGATTGCTCGGGGGCCGGCGACGTGAAATACAAACCCGTGGACTTCAGCCGGCTGATGATCGGTCCCAATATGCTGACCTGCCTGTTCACCTCCTCCAGGTACCGCCACGTCAGCGTCCTGTCCTCATTCTTGTCCAACGGCGCATATCCATAACCGCCATAATGATAGGTATACCACTTGACGCCCCTCGCACCCGCGGCTAAAGTAGTGTACGCCTGGAAAAGCAGGTTGGCCATCGAAGGGATGGTCGTATACAGCCTGATCTGGTTGGAAGAAACGATATTGTAAAAAGGCAGGTTATATTTCAACGCGACACGGCGCACCTCCGCAAGATTGGTATAATATTTTACCGCCTGCGTATCCCTCTTCATATCCATGGAGAACTGGACCATATAATTGTCATAGCTGATCAATTGAGGCTTGACCTCCGTCACGAACTTCTCAAGGTATTCCGTATACGTCTTCGTCCCCAGCTGCGACCTCACCTTATCCATCGTCCACAACGTGGCATAGCTGGGATAAAGATTGATGTAGGCGAATTTCCCGGGAGCATACTTTTTGACGGCAGCCACCGCCTTGGCAAGCGCCGGAAAAGCCACCGAAGACGGTTCATCACAGATATGATAGCCGATGATGGACTTGCTCTTGCCGCCCTTGGCGACCAGGTCCTTTACATAGCTGTCGATCTCCTCATCGGACATCTTCATCCAATCCTTGCCTTCCAGGTGAGGCCCCTTCGAGACCACGACGGCAAGACCTAACTTCTCGCACAGCGAAAGATCCTGCGGGTCAGCACAGTTAGCGACGGTAAAATGACAGTCGGCCATACCCCTCAGCCCCTTTTGCTGATCGGCGATCTTGTTGTGATGGAAATCCTGGAGTATCTGAAATGACTCCGGGTTGAAATGCGGGCTTTCCCGGGCTCCCTTCTTCTGCGCAAAAGAGAAGGAGGCCGCAAAAAGAAAGAGCATAAAAAATCCGCCCTTGATGCCCGATGGCATATAAGCAATTCGTCTGAACATGATACACTGTTTTATTTTAAAACCTGAATAGTCTTTGTTAAGCTGATCTGGTCCGAGGCAGCACCGGCCTGCAGCTCGAACTCACCGGGCTCCACTACCCTTTTCATATCCGCATTATACAGCGCCAGCTCGCTCATCGGCAGATCGAATCTTACCTTCACCGTTTCTCCCGCCCTGATAAATACTTTCTCAAAACGTTTAAGCTCCCGGACAGGTGTCGCCACAGAGCTCACATTATCCCTTACATACAATTGGACCACTTCCTTCCCGTCCACAGGACCACTGTTCCTCACCGTTACTTCGATCGTGCAGCTCTCACCGGCGGAAAAAGACGTTTTTGACACGCTCATCGCCTTATATTCGAAGGAAGTATAGCTCAGCCCCGTTCCAAAAGCCCATAAAGGGTCGGGGCTCGAAAACACATAATCCTTGCCGGGATTTTCAGGCGTGCCCCTCTTATGATAATATCCTTTGTCACTGGGATAATGATTGTAGAATACAGGCAAATGACCCACGCTCTGGGGAAATGAGACATTCAGCTTCCCCGACGGGTTCACCTTGCCGAATAAGACCTCCGCAATGGCATTGCCGCCCTGCTCGCCGGGATACCACTGGGTTAAGATCGCCGGGACATTTTCTTTGATCCAGGGAATGGCAAAAGGCTTACCCGAGACCAACACTACTATAATGGGCTTGCCCGTCTTTTTCAAAGCTTTGATCAGGTCTTCCTGCACGCCAGGCAACGCCAGGTCGGAAAGATCATACCCCTCTCCGCTGGTCGCATTCGGATGAGGATAACCCGGCGATGCGCTCGCGGAACCGACAAAGACGACGGCCGCATCGCTCTTCGATACTGCCTCCACCGCCGCTGCAAAACCATCCCTGTTCTGTGAATACGTATCACACCCCATGACATAATTCAGCTTGACCCTGTCTCCTGCCAACGACTGCATACCCTGCAATGGCGTCACTCCATATTTGTTGTCATTGGTCCACGTATAGTCGCCGAACTGCACCTTGTCCGCGTTGGGACCGACGACAGCCAGGGACTTTATATTTCCTTTAAAGGGTAAGATCCCACCCTCGTTCTTCAGTAATACGATGGATTCCCGCGCAATGTCCCGCGTCAGTTCGACGGATTCCGGCGAATGCATGGCCGCCTTCAGATGACCCATGTCGGGAAAGGGATGATCGAACAACCCAATGGTGAACTTCGCCCTCAATATCCTGGCAACAGCCGAGTCGATATAGCGTACAGGCAACGCCCCGCTGGTCACCAGGCTGTCCAGCTTCGCAAAACAATCGCTCCATATTTCCATGTCGAGCCCCGCTTTGACAGCTTGCAAAGCCGCATCCGCCGTATCCCTTGCCGTACGCTGAAAACTATAAAGCATCTCCACAGCACCCCAATCCGAATAAACATATCCTTTAAAACCCAGCTCCTTCCGCAGGATATCCGTCAGCGCATGATGCGATGCCGCCATGGGAATGCCGTCATAAGAGCTGTACGCATTCATGATGCTTAACGGATGGGCTTCTCTGATCACCGCTTCAAACGGCTTCAGATAAATGGACCGCAGCTCCCTTTCGCCACCCGCGACAGAAGAAAGGTTCAATCCTCCCCGCGGAGACCCATGCGCGACAAAATGCTTGGGAGTGCAGATGATATTATTCTCATTAAAACCTTTGACATAAGCAACGCCCATCCTGCCGGTGAGATAAGGGTCCTCCCCATAGGTCTCCTCCACCCTGCCCCATCTTAATTCCCGGGCAAGGTCCAGGTCGGGCGATAAGACCTGGCTGATCCCCTGCACCTTCAGCTCCTTCGCGATCGCGTTGGTCATCTTATTGATCAGGGCTGGATTGAAGGTGCTGCCAAGCGCAATGGCTTGGGGATAGATCGTGGCACCCTTGTGCACACACCCATGCAGCGCCTCGGACGTTGCGATCATGGGAATGCCCAGCCGGCTTTTTTCCGTAATATATCTTTGCACCCGGTAGACATCCCGCGCATATTGTTCAGCCGACAATCCCATACCCTCCATACAGCCCAGGCTCACCCCGTGAAGATATTTTTCCATCCTTACAGGATCAAGCGTATCCGCCGCATATATTTCACTAAAAGAGAGGTCCTGCATCTGCGCGATCTTTTCCTGTAACGTCATTCTTTTTAACAGGTCGCGCACCCGGGACTCGACAGGCTGGGAAGGGTCCTTATACGCCGGCTGGCGCTGGGTTTGGGCAATAACAAGCAACGGCTGTATACACAGCACAAACAATGCGCGTATCTTCATTTTGCTACTTTTGGATAATCAGTCCTTATTGGTCTTTCGAAATTAAGGGAACTGTCTTCATAGGGATTATACTTTTTAGTGCATTTTTGATATTTTCATTCAGCTCAACCCCATGCTCTCCGTAAAAACCTGAGCCAGTTCTTATGGAAGAGGTTTTCAATGTCCTCTCGTGAATACCCTCTGCGCGAAAGGATCTCCTGGTATTTGACAAGGTCCGCGATGCTGTTCAGGTCCCATGGCGACTGCTCCGTTCCGAATATGCCATCCAGGTCGCTCCCGATGGCGACATGATGACTATTCCCCGCCATCTGACAGATATGGTCCCAATGGTCCACCAGGTTCTCCATCCGGATATTCAGCTGCCATGGATCTGAGACGGTATCGATAAATCGGATATCCATGGCCCAGCAGTCCAGCATGCCGCCGATAACAGCGCCCCGCCCGATCAATAGCTTGATCTGCTCATCGGTCAGCTGCCGTTGATGAGGCACGATCTTTCGCACATTATGATGGCTTGCCCAGACAGGCCCCTGGTACAGGTCCATCACCTGCAAAAAACCTTCATCCGTGAGGTGGGTCACATCCAGTATCAGCTTCAACGCATCCATCTCCTTCAGCAATTCCACGCCCGCCGGCGTCAAAGGCCCTTCCATCTTCGTGCCGGGAGCATACCTGCCGGCGCCGAAATGGGATAAACCCACAGCACGCAAACCATACGCATAAGCCGTATGCAGATAGCTGACATCCACCAGCGAATCGGCTCCTTCCAGGCTGAGGATAAAGCCGATGGGTTTCTGCTCATCTTCCACGCCGGCATCGTCCCACACCGCCAGATGACGGTCCAACCCTTGCAGATCGGTGATCTGTACCATTTCACCCAGCTTTACCATCTCCCGATACCAGCACAGCTGCGCCTGCGTCATCGCCCACGCCTGCTGCGGAGAGCTCCATCCCGGAAGATGACTGCCCGGAGGCGTATAACGGGCCAGCTGCGTCGCAACCACCAGCCCGACCCTGCCCTTCCTGAGCTCCGGCAGACAGACAGTGCCTCTTCCCCTGTCCGGCTTATCCTTCATATGCATTTCCCTTTGCCTGATCTCTGCCAGGGGACGTGTAAGGTCCCTGTTCCATTCAATGGCATTCATGGCCAGATCAAGATGGGCATCGATGATAAATGTTCCCTTCATATAGTATTGCGTCAGATCGGGCTCTTCCCGATAATGTCTTGTATCTGAAAGCTAAAAGTTCTGAATATTTCATTCCATCGCTTCACCTCATCCTCGTCATATTCATAAAACCCTTTGTTATTATCCATTCCCAGTCCCCCCTGGTCCATTATCTCTTTAAAGAAGGGAGGGATCTGTGCATCCTTTGATAATTCACGGTTCAGGTCCTTCATGACAAGACCATAGGCATAAGGTCCCATCAGGTCCATGTACCTGAAATTTCCCGCAAAAGGAAGATAATACCCCGCATCATTCTTACAGGCCCTGTCGATATCCTCGATGGAAGCATACCCGTTCTGAACAAGATAAAATGCCTCCCTGACCAGCCCGCTTAACAACCTTGCACGGATGCCGGTATCACGGGAAATAAGATAAGGGTCCTTGCCCCAGCAGTCTTTCGCAAGCATATATACATCGTCGGCAAGACCCTTGACCGTCCTTTCATTGATAATCAATTCCAGGAAAAAAGTCGTATGGGCAGGCTCTACCCAGTTGAGCCCGATAAGCCGCTCAGGATGGACGCAACCTTCCTGCAATGAGCTGAGAGGGATGCTTTCGGTATTGATGGCTATAATTCCTTCCGGCCCCACATTCCCCTCCAGCCGAAGGATCACCGGCCTCTTCTCGGCTGGATCTTCACTTGTTATACCTATCCCTATTTTATAGTCACCGGCAGTACGATCATCAAAACCTGCTATCTCCGGCAACCCCGCCTTAGGTCCCCCGTCCCTGAACCTGGCCATATCCAAAAAATGGTTGTTTATCCCCTCAGCCGCCTCATCCTTATTGTCCGTCATTAAAGTCACCCTGTGCCCCGCCGATGACAAACAGACCGTAACGCTGTATGCCAGTTTTCCATTTCCAATAATTAAGATAGGGTACTCATTGCATTTAATATCCATACTCCAAATATTCACGTATGGACCAAAAATAGCCCTTCCATATCCGGCCCTATGCTACATTTATTTGGATTTCTGATATTATATTTCACGCCCGCAATCAAAAAACCTTTATTTTCGGAATTATTATAACCACTTACAGATGAAATCGTTCCTAACCCACGCTCTTATTGTGTCTTTGATCTCCCTACCCGTAGCGTTGAACGCCCAGCTGTCAAAAAAGACCGACAGGCCCCTCACGCCCATCATGGGCTGGTCAAGCTGGAATCACTTTTATACCAACATCTCCGAACAGCTGATAAAAGAACAAGCCGACTTCATGGTATCCACAGGCATGAAAAGCGCCGGATATTCTTATATCAACATCGATGACGGATACTTCGGCGGACGGGACGAGCACGGCAATTTAAAATATCTTAAAACACGTTTCCCCAACGGCATGAAGATCGTTGCCGATTATATTCACGCCAAAGGCCTGAAAGCAGGCCTGTACAGCGACGCAGGCATCAACACCTGCGGCAGCATGTATAACAAAGACACTACAGGCGCCGGCTCCGGACTCTACGGACACGACGTTCAGGACCTTGACCAGATACAGAATAAGTGGGGATACGATTTTATAAAAGTGGATTGGTGCGGTGGCGATGGTCTGGGCCTGGACGAACAGGTTCGCTACACCGAGATCAGCAATGAGATAAGAAGGATCAAACCGTCCGCCGTCTACAACATCTGCCGCTGGCAATTCCCCGGTAAATGGGCAACGACGGTTGCCGACTCCTGGCGTATCTCCGGCGATATTACCAATAAGTTCGGATCGATCCTCCATATCATCGATCTGAATGCCGACCTGTGGAAATATGCAGGCCCCGGTCACGTCAACGACATGGACATGCTGCAGGTAGGCCGTGGGATGACATACGAAGAGGATAAGACCCATTTCTCCATGTGGTGTATGATGGCCTCTCCCCTGCTTGCCGGTAACGACCTGCGTCATATGTCAAAACAGACCATCGCCATATTGACAAACAAGGAAATAATTGCGCTGGACCAGGACCCATTGGTTTACCAGGCCCGCAGATTAAAAGACCTGGGCGATCTCGAGGTATGGGCCAAACCGCTTATTTCTACCACCAGCGGGAAAATTGCCGTTGCATTGCTGAACAGATCCGACAAACCATCCTCCATCTCTTTCGACGTGGACAGCATCGGGCTGAATGCGGAAAAAGGTTACACCATGAAAGACCTATGGAGCAGCAAGCTCTATCCATCGTCCACCGATAAAGATATAAGCCTCGAAGTGCCCCCGCACGGGATAGTAGTGCTAAGGCTGACAGGAACAGCTAAGCCTTACAACGTATTTCAATCAAAATAGTCAGCCTCCATATTATCTGAAGATCCCGACCTACGCCGCCAAAGCGTGCAGTTCGATACGGAAGGTCGTCCCCTCCCGCTCCCCGCTCTGGACACTGATCGTGCCGCCATGCGCCTTTATGATCTGATTGACTATTGCCAGCCCCAGCCCAAAGGACGCCTCCCCGGCCGTGCCGGACCGCTTTACGCCCCCATCGGTCGTAAATAGTTTTCCCTCCATTTCCTTCGGTATCCCGATTCCCTTATCGCTGACAAAAATAACAGCCCTGTCATCCTCCCGGTGCAGCCTGATCGTGATCCCGGAACCTTCGGGACTGAACTTGATCGCATTGTCCAGCAGATTGATAATGACCCTCCAAAGCTTGTCATGATCTGCTGAGAGCTTCACAGGCTCGGCCTCCAGCAGGATCGTCTGCTTTTTTTCTCCCGCCTTGAATTGCAGCGTGGCGACACAGGTTTCCAACAGTTTTGCCAGATCGACGTCCGTCATCTTCAGGTTCTCCATAGGCAGATCGAGATGCATGATCCCACCCACCAGCTGCAGGGACTGATCCGCCGATTTCCCGATAAGATTGAGGATCGTCTTCGTTTGCTCGCTATGCCCCGCCTGTGTCTGCAACAGGGAGACAGCGGACCCGATAGCCCCCACCGGGTTGCGGAGGTCATGCGCGATGGTTTTCAGCGATCGCAGATACATGGCATGATCCTCATTCAATGCATTTATCGCCGTCTGGGTCTGCCTGTTTTCCGCACGGAGGGCCTTATTAAGACGGTTCAGCTGGTGAATATGGACTTTTGACTTCTTCGCCGCCCTGAGGATCAGAAATGCGATAGCAGCCAGCATAAGGACGATCAGAAGGGCCAGCGTCAGGTAAGCCGTCTTGGCCTGGTCCCGCTGTCGCAGCACCTGGATAGTATGCTTATCTTCCAGGTGCAACAGTTTCCCGGGAATATCGACGCCCGACATGGCAGCTCTTACCGCATGCAGCGAGTCTTTCATGTTTGACAGACCACTCAACGACTTCCAGGCTCCTGACCAGTCCCCCGACCGCGCAAGCCATTCGCCATGGAGTTTTCGCCAGGCCTGGTCAAGGTCAGCGTCGTACCTGTGATCCAGCACCGTACGCACTTCCTGCAACGCCGGGTACACATCCCGGAGATGCCCCTGGGCCAGATCCAGGCGGGCGGATTTGACAAGCACGAGAAGGGCATTCCCCGAGTCGTGAAGAGGACGCATATTCACCGTAATGCTGTTCCGGTAAAGCTCACGGGCCCTGGCCGTGTCCCCCCGGTAAAGAAAATAGTCTCCCTGGTTGCCCGAAACGACAGCCTTCGCGGTTTCGATATAGATACGATGAGATGAGTCGGATTG
>DASZVM010000633.1:0-3553 GCA_035547295.1 Puia sp.
AGCCGGTGTTTGAGAAGGGTCTCCAGGTTGAGCTTGGTGACGGCAATAGGTGTTTTCAGCTCGTGCGTGACGGCCATCATGAAGTTTTGCTGCTGAAGCTGCAGTTTTATCTGTCTCCTCACCTCTCTGTAGACGAAGAGGGCTCCTACGAGTATCAGGAGGAGGAAGGTGCTGCCTTCGCCAATGTGCTGGGCTGTTTTCAGCTCGGCCTCAGAATAGATGGCATTCAACCGGGATTCATAAGCTGGATCGTCCTTTTTCAGCTCCCGGAGCTCATATTCGGTCATCTGCCTCGTCTGGTTCTGTAAATCTATAAACCACCAGACCAACCCGGTGGTGATGTAGGCCAGCAATACCCAGTAGACGGTGATAGCGATGGCCAGTCTTTTTTTTCGAAATAGGCTCATTGCACTTTTTCCAGGCGAACCCCTACGTTCAGCACGTGAGGGAGGGGGTCGTCGCGCATGATTTGTTCCAGTGTGAACGAATAGGTACCGGGCCTGGAAAATCCGGCCTGGTCCAGGATACGGACCCTGTGTTCGTAAATATCGTCCATGCCGCTGCCCTTCCAGCCATTGTTGTCGGCCAGGGTAAGGTCATAACGTGCGCTTTGACCGACGGTATCCCCGGGCTTGCGGATCGTGCCCTGTATCCAGATATTATTGTAGTCATAAGCATCGGAGTGCCGCAGGACTACAAAAACATTGTACTGGCTGGCTGTGTCTTTGGGCTGGATGGTGAAATCTATCCTGGGTTTGAAACTGCCGGCCCATTTTTGACCGGGTATCACCACGTCCTTTTCAAAAAAATCGGTGGGAAGGGTACAGGCCGTCCATTGGAGACAGCAAGCTGCCAGGAGGAACAGAAAGGGCTTTTTCAATGAAATTCGATTTATACAAAGGTAATGAAAATGTACAGGGCTATAACGCTGGTTACAGCACATTGAGTACTTGCTCCTTTGCTTTTTCCAGCTCGTCTTTCATCAGGACCACGCATTTCTGGATGGTGGAGTCGTAGGCCTTGCTGCCGGTGGTATTGATCTCCCGGCCGATCTCCTGCAGGATAAAGGAAAGTTTTTTCCCTTTGCTATCTTCCGGCTCTTTCAGGATATTCTTGAAATAATCGCAATGGTTCTTCAGCCGCACCTGCTCTTCGCTGACATCGATCTTTTCAATATAGTAGATCAATTCCTGTTCCAGGCGGTTGGCATCGTAGTTTTCCTTCCCTACCTGCTCTTCCAGCAGTTTGGTAAGACCTTCCCGGATCTTTACCTGGCGCAGGGGTTCCAGGCGGATGACCTCTTCCTGGTGTTTCAGGATATTATCGATGCGCAGGAGAAGGTCTTCCTCCAGGGAAGCCCCTTCATTGAGGCGGTGCGCGTTGAGATCATCGATAGCGCTGAGGATCACTTTTTCAAATTCCTGCCATTCTTCGTCGGTAAGCGTGTCGCTGGTGGGGGTGATCACTTCCGGCAGCTTTACGAGGGTGCTGAGGATATTGGAGGGGTCCAGGTTCAGCTCGTTCGACAGCTCTGCCAGCGCGTTGTAATAAGCTTTGGCGAGGTCGGTATTGATACTAACGGGCTTGGCGTTGCCTGTCCCTTTCAGGCTGATGGTACAGTCCAGCGAACCGCGGCCCAGTTTTTCGGAGAGAAGCTTACGGATGGAGAATTCGAATGGTTTTAGAAAGGCGGGTAATTTCAGCTGCAGCTCAAACTGTTTCCCATTCAGGGATTTGACATCCACCTGGAAAGTTTTGTCTCCTACTGCCTGTTCTGCGCGTCCGAAGCCGGTCATTGATTTCAGCATAATATCTGTTTTATGATGGTATTATAATGGAAAGTTAATGATTTCTCTCATCCCTCCGGGCTGTAAGCCATCCAAAGTGACGCTCCCGATGCGGTGGCGTATCAGTCTCAATGTGGGAAAACCGGCTCCAGCCGTCATTTTCCGTACCTGCCGGTTCTTCCCTTCCTGTAAGATCATTTTTATCCAACTGGGAGGAATATGGGCGCGATAACGGATGGGAGGAACTCTCACCGGTACTTCCGGTTCGGAGGCGAAGCGCTCCACCCGGCATCGGCGGGTGGTATAGGGTTTGCCATCGACCTTGATGGTGACACCGGAAGAAAGGTGTTCTATCGCGGCATCGTCGATGGGGCCATCTACCTGCACCCAATACTCCCGCTCGTGCGCAAATTTCGGATCCAGCAGGCGATGGTTCAGCTGTTTGTCATTGGTAAGCAATAGAAGTCCTTCGCTGTCGAAATCCAGGCGGCCTACGGGATACACGTCCGATGGAACGGAAAAGAAATCCTTCAAAGTCGGCTTTCCCTCCTGGGAAGTGAATTGTGAAAGCACGTTGAAAGGCTTATATACGATGAAATACCGGGACACTATGCATAAAAGATTTGGACCAAAATGGATGATGGACTACTGGTTTTTATCAAACAAAAATCCCGCCGGAAGGCGGGACTTTGAATATATGGATGGGTTAGTAAGTACCGGGAAATAAATTTCCCTACACAATATTAAAAATAATTTTGTCTATCTAAAAAAATTTTACCATAAATTTTATTCACATTTTTTTTTGGCCTGTGGAAAAGGGAACATTTCCATGCGGTCTTCGCAAGCTTTCCAGCATAACTTCGCACAAATCTTTCGATCATGAAATTTCCTTCTCCCGTCTCTGTTCAATGGATCGCTGAGTTCCTGGGAGCTCAGCTTACAGGTGATAAAAGCGGCCAGGCTACCGGTATTAATGAGATCCATAAGGTTGAGAAAGGTGATCTTGTATTTGTCGATCATCCGAAATACTATGACAAGTGCATCAATTCCGAAGCCAGCTATATCATCATCAACAAAGCGGTGGATCAGCTGCCTGCCGGGAAAGCGCTGCTGGTGGTGGATCAGCCGTTTGAAGCTTATTTGAAGATCGTGCGGCATTTCCGTCCCTTCGAGCCGGCCGTGAAGATGATCAGCGATTCGGCCGTCATTGGTAAGAACACGTATATCGCGCCCGGCGTCTACATCGGTCATCATGTGACCATCGGTGACGATTGTTTTATTCATCCCCATGTAACGATTCTCGATCATTGTGTTATCGGCAGCAATGTGATCATACAGGCGGGTTCCGTTATCGGGAGCGATGCCTTTTACTACAATACCAAAAAGGACCGGGAACTATGGTACAGGAAGATGGAAAGCTGCGGGCGGGTAGTGCTGGAGGACGGGGTGGAGATCGGCGCCAACTGTACCATCGACAGGGGGGTAAGCCATGACACGCGTATCGGGGCGGGTACGAAAATGGATAACCTTGTACATATCGGTCATGATACCGTCACGGGGAAAAACTGTTTGTTTGCCGGTCAGGTAGGTATTGCGGGCGCCGTGGACATCGGCAATGGCGTCATACTTTGGGGCCAGGTGGGTGTCAGCAAGACGCTCGCCATCGGGGACAATACGGTGGTGCTGGCGCAGAGCGGGGTACCTTCCTCGCTGGAGGCCGGTAAGGTATACTTTGGCTATCCTGCGGAGGAGGCTGCCCTGAAAAG
>DASZVM010000634.1:0-3030 GCA_035547295.1 Puia sp.
GCGCTGCCATAATCTTTGTGCTCCAGCTTGGCCCAGGCCCCGAAAATAACTACGGCCGCCGCAAATGAATACAAGGTGTTCATGATCTTTTCAAAATGCATAGTGTTTGTTTTTAGGGTAAAAAAGCGTCATAGATGGGTAAAAGCATAAGGTAAATATACATAAGAATATGATGTATACAAAAAAATTTTTGCTCCCCGGATACGCCTGCGTATTTTAGGGATCCATATGAGATCCCTACTTCCATTCAGCATCTGCTTTCTGGCATGTATCTGCCATTTTCCGACATTTTCCCAGGACCGCTATCAGTCTACCTGGGAATCATTATCAAAGTATCAGACACCGGATTGGTTCCGGGACGCGAAGTTTGGCATCTTTATTCATTGGGGTGTCTATTCCGTTCCGGCATTCAGCAGCGAGTGGTACCCGAGAGAAATGTACCAGCAGGGCTCCGAAGAGTATAAGCATCAGATAGAGACCCATGGGCCGGAAGATAAGTTCGGGTATAAGGATTTCATACCCATGTTCAAGGCTGAAAGGTTCAACGCCGACGAATGGATGGATCTGTTTAAAAGGGCCGGCGCCAGGTATGTTGTACCCGTGGCGGAGCATCACGACGGCTTTGCCATGTATAAAACGGCGTTATCGAAATGGAATGCGGCGGAGATGGGACCACACCGGGACGTCGTGGGTGAATTGGCCGCGGCTGCCAGGAAAGCAGGTGTGATCTTTGGCGTGTCGTCGCACCGGATCGAGCATTGGTGGTTTATGAATGGCGGAAGGAAATTCAACAGCGATGTGAATGATCCTGCATATAGGGACTTTTATGGGCCGGCCAGGGAGCAGAATGAGACCATGAGCCCCGAGTATATGAACGACTGGCTGCTGCGTTGCACGGAGCTGGTGAATAAATACCAGCCGCAGCTGTTCTGGTTTGACTGGTGGATCGAACAGCCTGCCCTGGAACCGTACCGGAAAAGCTTTGCTGCTTATTATTACAACAAGGCCCTTGAATGGGGGAAAGGGGTCGTCATCAATAATAAATATAACATCGCTTATCCCGAAGGCGCCACCGTATTGGATATCGAACGGGGAAAGCTCACTGAAATAAGAAAGCTGCCCTGGCAGACAGACGATGCCATCAGCTATAAGTCCTGGGGCTATATCCCCAATGACAGTTTTAAGTCGGTGAAATACCTGGTCAACAACCTGGTGGACATCGTCAGCAAAAATGGGAACCTTTTACTGAATGTCGGTCCCCGGCCGGACGGCATTATACCCGAGGAAGCGCAGCGGCGGCTGCTGGAGATAGGCAAGTGGCTGGACGTGAACGGCGAGGCGATATATGGAACACGTCCCTGGAAGGTCTTTGGAGAAGGACCAACCCAGGTGGCGGGGGGCGCTTTCAGCGATGCGAAGGACAAGCCGTTCACGGCTGATGATATTCGTTTTACTACAAAGGGAGACACTTTATATGCTATTGCGCTGGATGTTCCGGCAAAAGACCTGGTGATAAAAAACCTCTCGACTGCGGCGGGCAACGGCAATGTACAGTCTGTCCGGCTGTTGGGGAGTACCGATAAGATCGGATGGTCCCAGACAAAGACTGGACTGGTTATCCGGCATTCCCGGGTATATCCATCACAGTATGGGGTGGCGTATAAGATATTGCTGACGAAATAAACTATGCAGCGCAGGGCAATCCCATCACCGGGTCATTGCGGCGATCACTTCAACGACACGAACCCCGAAAAAGCCTTGATCCCGGTTTTTGCCAACCGGGCCCTTTTATCCCCAGACAGATGAATGGTATCCGTCTCATTGACGATGATCTTTGAACGAGGATTGATACTGCCGTTGATCCCCCATTCCAGTTCCGCGCTCCTGCCGTTGTCTAATGACAATGAAACTGATCGTTCCACAGTGTCTTTGTACATAGGGATGAAAGCACCGTGGACCCTGTCCCCGCAACATGTCGCTGTTGTGTCGGCCCAGGTCCTGATCGAATCGCGTGGCGGATACCTGTAAAAATCCACATATTTGATACGCTGCGTCTTGCCCGTCGTATTATTGACAACGAGGGTATAGCTCCAATCACAGGAGGCCAGCAGCAACATAGCGGCAAATGATGGCAGGAAAAGTTTCATAGAACTGAAATTACAGATTGCCTGTGATATATGCCAGCCCACCCGCCAGTAGCCCGGCCATCATCGTATTAAGAAAGTTCACCATGTCATTTCCGATATAGCCTTTTCGTTCCAGGGCCGCACCCAGGACGGAATCCACCAGGTTGCCGATGGTACCCGCAAGGATGATGATCCCAACAACTGTGGAGCTCCATTCATGGCCTGCCGCATACAGCGCCGCAATGACCGTCGAGCCTGCCACACCGATGATCGTCCCCTCGATGCTGACCACCCCATCCCGTCCCCGCTGGTCGGGTCTCCACGTGAGAATATTATAAAACCTCCGGCCATAGACCACACCCAATTCGGAGCTAAGCGTATCTGCCGTCGCGGAGGCAAGACTACCGGCCATGGCGACCTCGAATCGAAGATGATAGGCAGGGAAGATGAGTATACCCAACCCCGTTAGGGCAGCCACTCCTCCATTGGCAAATACCTGCCCCGTCGTACGCGTGGCCTGTGCGGAAGCCCCTTTTTCTCCGTCATTCAGCAAAGCAATTTTCCGGTCACGACCCCATCCCGTCGCCGCCGTCCCCAGGATAAAAAATGTCGCCAGCATTCCCAGACCCGTATAACCGCCGCCTGCGAATACCAGCCAGCCCAGCACGCCGCCTGTGATCCCTGCCGGGAGGGTAAGCTTTTTCAGCCGGACGCTGGCAAAGGCGCCGGCCGATAATATCAGCAGGACGATGACGTTGTTTAGCAAGTGCATAATTGCGCACAAGATAAAACACATC
This sequence comes from Puia sp., assembly GCA_035547295.1. Lineage (GTDB taxonomy): Bacteria > Bacteroidota > Bacteroidia > Chitinophagales > Chitinophagaceae > Puia. The sequence goes on from DASZVM010000634.1 coordinate 2,924, forward strand.
GTCCATGATACGGCCGGCGCCGCCCGCGAAACCTTCTATAGGAACATGCCACCCGAAACCTCTATGCGCTGAGCGTTGATCCACCTTGCATCCTCAGTGCAGAGGAA
>DASZVM010000635.1:0-3780 GCA_035547295.1 Puia sp.
GGCTCTGCTTCCATGGCAGGAGCCTCCAGCACCCGTCGCAGCATGTCCTCGCTCCGCGCCTTATCAAAAACGGCTTCACCTTCTTCCAGCCGCCGCCACGCAGCCTCCAGCAGCACCCGTACCTCATCGTCATTCCCCTCGTCTCTTAATAAAGCCATCAGCTCGGCCCGCTCCTTATCAGAAGCGGTTTTGTCAAACCAGCGATGGAACAGATAGCGTAGTCTTTGATCCGGCATTTGGTGTCTTCTCCCAACTATTAGACAACACGATCCCCGAAAGAGAGTAATGCCCCGGGAACTTTTTTTTGTTAATGAAGGAAAAATTGCAGCATGAGAAGAAAAAAGATGCTCACCGGGTCCATATGGGAATGGACATATTCCCGGATATTCCGGAGGGCAAGGCTCATATGTTTTTTTACCGTAGTCGCCGATAAGCCCAGTCGTAGTGCAATGGCCGGATAACCCATACCCTCTTGATTATGCAGCAGATATACTTTTTTTTGCTGAGGGGGCAGCTTGTCCACCGCTTTGTCCAGCAGCTTGTCATACCCGTCGGCAGTTGCCAGGACATCCTCCCGCTGGGACTCGTCCCGTCTGAGGCTCGCCCATTCCCGGCGTCTCGTATCCTCCCTGGCCATCTGCTTGAGACAATTGAAGGCACGGTTGCGGGCGATCACAAAAAGATAGGATTCCAGTCTGTTGATGTCCCCCAGACAAGCCCTGTTCTGCCAGATGGAAAGAAAGACATCCTGTACTATTTCTTCTGTCAATGGGAAAGACTCCGTAAGCCGCAGGATATAAGCGCCAAGCTTGTTATGGTAAGAGTAGAACAAAGTGCTGAACGCCGTCTCATCGCCTTGCGCGATAAGTGACAACAAGTCTTTTTCATCATATGGAGGATAGGCGTTCAAGAGCTGACAGCAGTTAGTTTTGAATGCAATTTCTGTACTAAAGATAATACAATTCCATCATCATTCACAAAACCGGCCGCAAACAGCTAATATCTCACCGATACATTGAACCGTCCTTCGCCTTCGCCCAGTTCGCCGGCGGCCGCATTGCTGATACGAATGGTCAGACCCGCACTTTCCTTCATATCCGGCAGCTGCCCCAGCACCTTCGCATAAACGCTTTTCCCGGATGAAGCGACGGTGACCCGTACGATAGTACCCACCGGGACATTATTCATCAAGGCGTAATATTTCCCATCCTGCCACCCGCTGGAGCTTTTAAAAATACCCGCAGCGCCTTCCGCGCTCTTTGCTCCATCTGTAAAATCATTCTTGAAAAAGCCGCCGTTAAAGGATTTTCCGGATGCAGTTTCCGCCGGTCTGTCCGCAGGTTTCTCCGCCGGCCTGGCAGCACTATCCATCTGTTTGTACGTTGACTTGCCCGCAGCTGTCGTTTGCTTTCCCCCATCGCCCGCATTGCTCGTCGGCGGCACATGGGATGCTACTGTCTTTTCCACCGGCGCAACCCCCGTAGGTACTCCCGCATCCGCATTCGCCGCCGGTTTTACACTCCCCGGCGTCCCCGTCACCACCACATTGCCACCCGTCCTGTTAGCCAGCGCCGAAAGCGCCGTCTTTACTTTCAGATAGCCTACGATGATATGCATGCCCGCACGCACCTGGTCCTTATTGATGTTGTTCCATTTCTCCAGGCTTGTAACAGGCACCTTATTGTGGTTTACACTTATACGGTACATCCATTCCTTTTCCTGGATCACATGATACAGGGGCACCAGCGACTCCCCCGCAGCCTTTTGCCCATTTTGGGAAAAGTTGACGGCCGTCAACGGTATCTGCAGTTGCTGCCCTATCGACAAAGGCTGCTTCAGGGTAAGCTTGTTATAAGGAGCCAGCACCGCAGGTGAAAGGTTATATAGCCGGCCGATGCTGTACCAGTTCTCTTTTGCTATTACAGTATGTTGCAGGTATAAATGCCCGGTCTGACCTTGTATAATAAGTTCATCGGATTGGGATCGGACCGTCTTCATAAAAAACAAGCTAATCAGAGAGACTGCAATAACCTTTGATCGCATAGCATAATTTTTTTTAGTGCCGGGTTCAGGACAGACAAATATACGCTTTTCATGGCCTTGTACACGCTTCATGGCCTCTTGAGTATCCGCCACTCCTTCGGATAATAATTATTGACCCGGTTGGGCAGCACCTTTACCCAGCCAAGGTTTTGTCCCTGGTATCGCACCAGTGACCAGCCGCGTTCCGCCTGTTCCGCCTGTATCTCCTCCTTACGGAGATATTCGATAGCCTCTTCCCTGGATAGATCTATTACAGGCAACTGCCCGCTGACCAGGGTGCTCACTGCCAGCTCATGCTCAGGGATGAGCTCCTTTATCGATGGCTTACCCAGCAAGACCCCCGCTTTTTTCAGATAACAAAAAGATTGCAGATAAGCCAGGTCCTCCATCAATACTGCCGGCAACGCACGTACCGTATCCTCATGCCGGAAGAACAATAATGCCTCCTCTCCTTTTACCCATCGATCCAGCTCCTCTGTCTCTTTTCGGGATGACCTTTCGATCCCTTGTCTCCTGCTTTTGGGATAAGTGAACGTGCCGCCATCCTCCTTTCGTACGGCAGCTATAAAAAAACCTTCTCCCTTTACCTTGTCGGGATAGAACCGATACCCATAGCCGCCTTTTTCACTTTGCGTCTCCACGATATGCCAGGCAGGGTCGGCTTGCAGCCTGAGGCCTGCAGCTTGCAGATCTTCGACCATCCAGTCAAGTATCCCCTCATCCTCTTCCTTTGAATACGAGCAGGTGGAATATATCAGCACACCGTCCTTACGGAGGGCAGGCCAGATGTCCGCGAGTATCCGCTGCTGGCGCTGATGACACAGCAGCACATTTCCCGGGCTCCACTCACCGATGGCTTCCGGTTCGCGACGGAAAAGACCGCTGCCGCTGCAGGGCGCATCCACTACAATGATGTCGAAATAATTTTCCAGCCGCCCCAGATCGGCAGGATCATTGTTCGTCACCACCACACCTGCGGCACCCCATTTGACCATATTCTCCTGTAATATCCCTGCCCGGCCGCGGATCACCTCATTGCTCACCAGCAGGCTGTCTTCCCCCAGCAACGATCGTATCAAAGTGGATTTGCCTCCCGGTGCGGCGCAAAGGTCCAGCACTCTCAGGGGCCGTGAAAGATCCGCCGTCTGCCGCAGCGCCTGTTCCAGGTACATGCTGGAAGCCTCCTGCACATAATAAACACCCGCATGGAACAAAGGATCAAAAGTAAAAGAAGGCCGCTCGCTAAGATAATATCCCCGGGAGGACCAGGGCACCCTTTCCGCCGTGATCCGCTCTCCCCACACAGGAGGCACATCCCCTTTCTCCCATTTCGCGGGATTCATCCTTACGGATGTCACCTGCTGCCCGGATGCATGCACTGCTTCGAATGCGGTGGCATCAAACCCTTTAACCCCTTCCAGCGATGATAAAAATAATGTTGGGAGAGACCGATCCAATAATGAAACGTTTTGCGGTAATCCCGCAAATGTACATTTTCTGATACAAACCACATTAAAACAAATTGTTGGCAATAAACTTACCCATGGCCTGCCACGGCTGGCATAGCGGCCAGGGCACAACACTATTGTTCTGATGACGGCGCCGCAGGTCATGCCACTTTATTCATCGATTTATTTTATAGTTTTGTAATATCGCATATGAAGAAAAAAAATGACAAGGCATCTGCAGGCGTGAAGGAAATTGCCCGGCTGGCAAATGTTTCCATCGGTACTGTGG
>DASZVM010000636.1:0-11892 GCA_035547295.1 Puia sp.
CGCCTACCAGGCAACGACCCACCTGCTTAAGTCCGGTTTTAAAAGGATCGCCCACATCACCATTTCCCCCCACCTTTCCATCACCAAGGAAAGATTGGCCGGCTACAGGGCGGCCCTGGCGGACAATGGCGTTCCTTTTGACGAATCCCTGGTAAAATATTGCAAATACGGCGGTCTGATCTTTAACGAGACCGAGCAGGCAGTGGATGCATTATTAAGCTTACAGCCCAAAGCCGACGCCATCGTAGCCGCCAGCGACAAACTTTCCACCGGCTGTCTCAAGGCCCTGGCCAAAAGGGATGTCAGCATTCCCTGTGAAATGGGGATCGTCGGCTTTACCAACTCATTATTGACCGAGATCTTTCATCCTCCCATGTCCAGCGTCCGCCAGCCAGCTTTCGAAATGGGACAGGTGGCGATGGAAATGCTCATACAGCTCATCGAAAGCCGGAGACCTGTCACGGAATTCGAAACAAGAGTGCTCAGCACCGAATTGACGGTACGGGCTTCGTCCGCGCCTCGGGTTGACCGGGAGGGGGCATAGGTTGACCTCAATGGGATCAGAGAGTGACCGATATGGATCAGAGGCTGACCGCGTAGCTTTCCACACGGTCAGCCCGCGTTAGTCCAGCTGCACCCGTGTCATCTTCGGCGCAAAGAAGTGCATCACCAGCCAGGCCACTATGTACGCAAGACCGCAGATGGAAAAAATGATATTATATCCCAGCGTCTTATTACCCGCATTGGCAAAATAGTCCAGTATCGCGCCCACCATCGGTTGAAAGACAATGCCGCCGATAGAACCCGCCATACCGCCGATGCCCGTCACCGAGCTGACGGCCTTTTTGGGGAACATGTCCGAAGCCGTGGTAAAGATATTGGCGCTCCAGGCCTGGTGTGCGGCCGCGGCCAGGCTGATCAGCGCAACGATGATCCACATATTGTTGAAGTAACGGGCTGTCATGATCGGCAACACGATGATGGCAAAAAAGAGCATTGCTCTTTTACGGGCCTTATAGACAGGCAACCCTCTTTTGATCAGGTAGCCGGAAAGATATCCGCCGCCGATGCTGCCGATGGTAGTAGCCGAGTATACGATCACCAGCGGCCATCCCGGTTTTTTCAGGTCCAGGCTGAACGTATCGCTGAAATAGCCCGGCAGCCAGAAGAGAAAGAACCACCAGATGGGGTCGGTGAGGAATTTCCCGAATACAAAAGCCCAGGTCTGCCGCACTTTCAGCAGCCTGCCCCAGGAGACCTTGGTGCTGGTAGAGTCCGTCTGCTCTTCCACGTCACTATGTATATACTCATACTCCGCCTTGGAGATATTCTTTTTCCGGGAAGGGATCTCGTACATCAGCCACCAGAATACCAGCCATATGAAGCCCAGCGCGCCCGTAATAATAAAGGCCGCCTGCCAGTCATAAGCGGCCAGCAGCAACGGCACCATGATGGGCGCCACCACTGCCCCGATGTTTGCGCCTGAATTAAAGATACCCGTGGCCAGGGCCCTTTCTTTTTTGGGGAACCATTCCGCCACGGACCTGATGGCTGCGGGGAAATTGCCCGACTCTCCCAGGCCCAATCCCGAACGGGCAATGGTAAATCCAAACGTCGTCTTCGCCAGCGCATGGCCCATGGCAAAAACGCTCCATATGATAATGGATATGGTATACCCTATCTTGGTGCCTACCTTGTCGATGATACGTCCAAAAGCGAGGAGTCCGAAAGCGTAGAAGAATTGAAAGATGCCGTTGATCGTCCCAAAGTCAGTGTCGGTCCACCCAAACACTTCCTTCAGCCTGGGCAGCAAAAGCCCGATGACCTGCCGGTCGATATAATTGATAGTGGTCGCAAAAAATAATAACGAACAAACGGTCCATCTGTACTTGCCGATCGAAGATGTAGACATATGGCTTAAAAATTGGTGCTCAATATAACAAATAACCCCAAAACATATCTTTTCTATCGCAGATCGCCGATATCTACCAGGTCCATATCCGTATAGGTATAATTTTCACCTGCCATTCCCCAGATAAAGGAATAATTGGCCGTTCCGCATCCGCTGTGTATAGACCAGGGAGGAGATACGACCCCCTGGTTATTGGCCACCAGCAGGTGCCTTGTCTCCGAAGGCTGTCCCATAAAATGAACGACACGCTGACCCGCGGGAACATCAAAATAAAAATATGCTTCCATACGGCGGGTATGCGTATGGGCGGGCATGGTATTCCATACGCTGCCGGGTTTTAATATGGTAAGCCCCATCACAAGCTGACAGCTTTGAAGCCCTTCTGCATGGATATATTTATAGATAGTCCGGGCATTGGACGTTTCCAGGCTGCCCATATCCGTGGGTAACGCTTTCTCTTTCGGCATATACTGCACGGGATGGGATGCATGCGCAGGCGCCGATAAAAGATAGAACAGGGCCGGTTCCCCGGGGTCGGCGCTTTCGAAGCTTACCTCCTTCACGCCTTTTCCTATATAACAGGCATCCAGCTTGTTCAATTCCTGGGATCTCCCATCGGCCTTTACCATCCCCTTGCCTCCTACATTGATGATGCCCAGTTCCCTGCGTTCCAGGAAATAGGCAGCCTTCAGCTCCGGATGCGTCTCCAGCACAAGCCTTTTTCCAACAGGCTTCGCCCCGCCCATGATCACCCGGTCATAATGCGTATATAGTAATTGTATCACGTCATCTTTCATCAGCGTGTCTGTCAGAAAAGCGTCTCGCAACTCCGAAGTATTCATGGTGCTTACTTCCTTCGGACTGTGTTCAAACCTTATTTGCATATGTCGGTTAATTTTTATCTCCCCATCCATCCGCCGTCTACGGTAAGGATGGTGCCATGTATATAATCCGCCGCTGCTGAAGCTAAAAAGACGGCGGGTCCTTTGAAATCCTCCGGTTCCCCCCAGCGGCCTGCGGGTATCCTGTCGAGTATGGACTTGCTGCGCACCGGATCGTTGCGCAGCGCTTCCGTATTGTCAGTGCTGATATAACCCGGCGCAATGCCGTTGACATTGACGCCCCGGGAAGCCCATTCGTTGGCCAGAGCTTTTACCAGGCTGCCCAATGCACCCTTGCTGGCCGCATAGCCGGGGACATTGATCCCCCCCTGGAAGGTCAGCAGGCTGCAGGTAAAAATGATCTTCCCGCCGCGGCGGGCAAGCATATCACGGCCAAATTCCCGTGCAAGGATAAAGGCGGCGTCGAGATTTATCGAAAGCACCTTGTCCCAATATTCGTCCGAATGATCGGCGGCAGGGTTACGCAGGATCATGCCGGCGTTATTTATCAATATATCTATGCTTTTCTGTTCCTCCTTTACCTTTCCAATGAATGCATATAAGGAAGCCCGGTCTGTAAGATCGGCCCTGTAAGCAGAAAAGCCCCTGCCCAGCGCCCGCACCTCCTTTTCGATGACACTTCCTTCCGGCTCCAGGGAAGCCGATACGCCGATGATATCCGCACCAGCCTCAGCCAGCCCCAGGGCCATGGCCCGGCCGATGCCTTTATTACATCCCGTGACCAGGGCCTTTTTTCCACTTAAATTAAAGAGATCGCTCATAATAAATATTAACTTTATCCCCTCGGCGGGGGACAATCGGCAACAAGTCTACACTGTTATTGAATAAGATAGGGCCAAAGAGAAGTTTTTTTTTACGAAAACGATTGCGATCCGTGCGTACATTATGAAATTCGAAGCCATCACCATAAAGGATATCGCTAAAGCGCTAAACTTGTCTGTATCCACTGTATCCAAGGCGCTCAGAGGCAGCCATGAGATCAGTGAAGAGACCAAACAGGCAGTGCTCGACTATGCCCGTGAGAACAATTATAAGCCCAACCCCATCGCTCAAAGCCTCAAAAGAGGACAGAGCAAGTCCATCGGCGTCATCGTATGTAACATCGACAACAACTTCTTCTCCCAGGTGATCAATGGCATCGAGTCCGTCGCCCAGAACAAAGGTTACAACGTCATTATTACTCAAAGCCGGGAAAGCTATGAAAAAGAGGTCTCCAACAGCGAACACCTTTCATCGAGAAGCGTGGACGGGCTGATCATCTCATTATCCGCCGAGACGCAGCAGGTGGATCACCTGGTAAAATTGCATAGTAAAGGGCTGCCCATCGTATTTTTTGACAGGATCACGGATGAGATACCCACTCACAAGGTGATCGCCAATAATTACAAGGGAGCATACGAAGCGACAAGACACCTGTTGGAGCAGGGCTGCCGGCGCATAGCGCACATAGCCAGCTCGGACAGCCTTTCCATCACCCGGGAAAGGCTCGAGGGTTACAAACAAGCGTTGAAAGAGGCCGGTCTCAAGCCGGATGAACGATATATAAAATTTTGCCCCCACAGCGGCATGATCCGTGAAGAGACGCAACAGGCCCTGAACGGGCTTTTGCAGCTGCCGGAAAGACCGGATGCCATCTTTACGGCCAGTGACAGGCTGAGCACTACTACCCTGACCTTGCTCCGCACCATGCAGATACCCATCCCCTGCGAAATAGCCCTGGTAGGTTATACCAATTCCATCTCCGCCGATATTTTCAACCCGTCCCTTACTTCGGTAGTACAGCCCGCCCTTGAAATGGGACAGCAGGCGACAGAGCTGCTGGTATCGCTGATCGAGGCCCGGCGGCCCGTCACGCAGTTTGAAAAACGGGTCCTGGACACTGAGCTGCAGATCAGGGATTCCAGCCAGAAAAAAAATTGTGCGCAATTGGATTCCAGAAAAATTTAATCCAATCGCGCCAAATCTCTTATATCTGGGACCTTCATCGGAGCTGCTTCGACACGCTCCTCCTCGGTCGTAACCTTGCGGTTACGGACAACGAACCTCCGGTTCGTTCTGGCCGGTGATCAATACGCCGCGGTAAACCGCTGACGGATGTGCCTGGGCTGCTCTAGTTCATCGACGACGGCCACGGCCAGGTCCTCCACCGAAAGGACGCTCTTGCCGTCCTTATCGAAAACAGGCTGGTTGAGGTTCGTTCTGTAGATGCCTTTACGTTTGCCGGAAGTGGAAGGCCCCATGAAAATAGCGGGACTGATAAGGGTCCAATCCAATGCTTCTTCATTCTTTAATATCTCCAGGTAATCCCGGGCCCCTGCTGCGCCATCCCTGAATTGAGCGGGGAAATCAGGCTGGTCCACCAATTGCTTGCCCGGTGCGATCTCCAGGCTGCCGGCGCCGCCAACGACGATCAATCGCCTGATATCCGCCTGTTTCACCTCTTCCTGGATGCACTTCGCTCCTTCGATATACTCCTTATAGATATTGGGATTGGTCCATCCCGGATTATAAGCGCTGATAACAGCCTCCTGTCCCTTTATCAGTGCTGTCATCTGATCGGTGTTGAACACATCCCCTGCCCTCATTGCAAGTCCCGGGTGTCTGAAACCAAGCTTTTCGGGATGACGTGCTATACCGAGCACCATATGATCACGGTCAAGGAGTTCGCGGAGTATGGCTTTACCTACAAAGCCTGTGGCTCCAATTACAGCTACTTTCATGATTATACTATTATATAACAAAGGTATTCACCAATTCCACTTCAACAAAGACACTGCATGGGGAGGTAAGACAAAAGAAACGGAAGTTTCTCCCCCCTCTCCTGTTCCGGCCCCTGTCCCCTGTACCCGTTGGGACGCCGTCAACGCTGAAAGCCCGCCCGCTTTCTCCAGGTCCCGGTAGGCCTTCCCTGCGACGGACAGGGGGGATCCCATTTTCTTCCAGGCCTCATAAGCGTTGCTATGCTCCCCGTCGATGCGAAAATGGCTGAACCGCAGCTGCCCTGCCGGCAGGTGCCTGACCCTCCTCGTCATATCGACGGCTTCTCCGGGCAGATCATCGTCCATATAGTTCCATACCATCACTGTCAGTTGCCGATGTCCGGCCACGGCCAGGGCATGGACATCGGTGCGGCCTCCATACACGCTGCTGATCAGGAGACTATCCAGCGGCAAGTTGGAGGCATCGTCCACAGGGACCCTTCTGCCCTGCATCATCCCATACATCCGGAAAACATTCAGGACAGGTTTATCCACGCCATTGGTCGCCAGGTCCCGGAACCCGTCAAACCACTTTTGTCCTTCAAACTCAAAACTCCAGCTCATGGCCCCCTGCAGGTTGATATGCCAGTGTTCCGCCAGGTCGTAGATCCTGGCAAAGCTGGCGGCGGTATAGCTGGAATACATGGTCCCGTTGCGATAGGCGTTCTCGGGGTTGGTGGTCATGCCGCAGGCCGCGCAACCCTCGGGATCACACTCAGTAATATATATCGGAAGGCTTTTGAACACAGAGGAGGATACGATCCCGAACCCCGTTGAGACATCTTTCAGCTGAGGAGCCATATTCATGCGAACATGCCCGTTCACAAGTCTGGGACTTCCCTTGGCATGGAAGCTGATAAAGTCGAGGGGCGACCCCTTCCCGCCGGTGGCATAATTCACCCCTCCGGCGCAATGCTCCAGGAAATCCCTTAGCCATCCCGCGGCCTTGTCCCAGCTGGGTCCCGTGGTAGCAGGCCCTCCGACACGGGCCGACGGCAATGCTCGTCTGACAGCATCGGCAGCGACATCGTACAACCGGAAATATTCGTCGCGGGTGCCTTTCCAATAGCCGATGTTCGGCTCGTTCCATACTTCCCATAGCCAGGTATTTACTTCCTTTTTTCCATAACGCTGTACGCAATGAAGCACCCACCGATACACCAGCTCGCCCCATTTCCCATAGTCCGCAGGTGGATAGGCCCAGCCGGTATATACGCTGTCGTAAGGCGTCCCCGGCTTCCAGTGATGACGGTATGGCTGCGGATGGATGGACAAAGCTTCGGGCATAAAACCTATCTCGGCCAGCGGCCGCATGCCCCTGCGGACATATACGTCGAAGATGCTGTCCACGATATTCCATCGATAGATGGGACGTCCCTGTGCATCCTCCGTATAAGCATTGGTGGACCCCCACTTTAATGCAGGCGTGCCATCACCGGAGGTCAGCAGGTTATGACATCGTACGTAGACAGGCACTGGACTGAGAGCAGCAAGCCCGGACAGGAGCTTTTTTCCGTCAGGCTGGTAAGTATAGTTAGGCTCGTCATAGCCAAAGTAGGCCCAGATAGGGGACAGCGTATCACCTTGTTGCTGGTAATCAACCGTCATTTGCCGTGAAGATTGCGCCCTGACAGATGGTGATGACAGGCAGATAAGGCAAGGGAGGCATAAAAACGAGGTCCATCGCATATCACAAGGTAATAAGGAGTGTCGAGATTTTTTGTTAACTTTGATGCCGGATCATGCTGAAGAAGTGGGTTCATATATTCACGGCCATCTGTCTGCTGAACAGTCTCTTTTGCTTCACTGCGGGGGACTTTTTTTCACGCGGCAATGGAAGCCTCCATATCGAGGACGGATATTCCCATGCCGGATCAGGCAGCCTGCTGGATCTCCTCATCCAGCAAATGCAGGACGAAGACCAGGACTCCGACGGCCAGACCCCGCTGAAGCTAAAATGCCGGCAGGGCCACTTTGTTTCCAGGTTCTTCGCGGTCAGCATACAGGCCCCCATGCAGGCCGCTTATAACGCACTGTTCAATCCCGGACAGGCATCCGTTCAGTACGGTAACTACCGGGTCCGGAAAGCTTTCCTCCCCTCCTACTACAATTTCCTCTTCCGGCTCAATCCATTTTGATACGTTATTCGTCACTCAGACATTTCATTGACGATTGCATTTTGAAGATTGCGCTGCCATACTCCTGAAGGACACATCCTTCTTATTACTCATTGAATATTGAACTACTGAACACAAAGTATTAATGTCATGGCAAAACTTATATTGTTTGGCTGGTTGATGGTCATTGTGGTAGCCCTTTCCAATACAGGCTGCAGCTCTTACGGAGCGCAGGAGGCGAAACAGGACACTTTACAGCTGCCTGTACTGACCCTGTCGGGTAGAGACACTGTCTTGCAGACGGCCTATGTGGCCGATATACAGGCGATAAAAAACGTGGAAATAAGGGCCCGTGTAAAGGGCTTTCTCGAAGCTATTTTTGTGGACGAAGGCAAGCTGGTAAAGAAAGGGCAGCTCCTGTTCAAGATCAACGATGAAGAATACAAGGTCGCGCTTTCAAAGGCCCATGCTGCCCTCCAGAATGCCGAAGCGGCAGCGACAGCCACTCAGCTGGAAGTGGACAGGGTCCGGCTGCTGGTAAACCGCAATGTGGTCGTCCCCTCCGAACTGGAAGTGGCCAAGGCCCGGCTCGCCGCGGACAAAGCAAATATCGAAGAAGCCCGCTCCGCCGTCGTCAGCGCGGAGAACCACATTTCCTATACTTCCGTCCGGGCACCCTTTGACGGACTGATCGACCGCATCCCCCTCAAACCGGGGAGCCTGATCGATGAAGGCAATCTGCTTACCAGCATTTCCGACATCAGCTCCATGTTCGCTTATTTCAGCTTCCCCGAGAATGAATACCTCCAATACGAACGCACAAAAGGGCTCTCCCGTCAAATGCACAGCGATTCAGTAAGACTGGTGCTGGCAGACGGCAGCAACTATCCCTACAACGGCAAGATCGAGACCGTCGAAGGACAGATCGAGCAATCCACGGGCTCCATCGACTTCAGGGCCCGCTTCCCCAACCCCCAGCTGCTGCTGCGGCATGGGGCCACTGCAAAGCTTTATATCTCCACACGGGCGGACAGCGTCCTGCTGGTACCCCAACGTTCCGTGTTCGATATCCAGGACAAAAGCTACGTGTACCTGGTAGGACCTGATAATAAGCTGCGCATGAAAAGCTTCATGCCCCTTACCCGGTTCTCTCATTATTACATCGTCAAACAAGGACTGCATCCTGACGACAGGATACTCTACGAAGGCGCTCAGAATGTACGGGAGGGTATGATCATCAAGCCCAAGCCCGCCAATGTGAATCTATAACGACAACAAACATGTTCAATATATTTATTCGGCGGCCGGTGCTGTCGCTGGTGATCTCTTTAATCATTGTATTAGTAGGGATCCTGGCGCTGGTAACCCTTCCCGTCACACAATTCCCGGATATCGTACCACCCTCCGTCACCGTAACAGCCAACTATACAGGCGCCAATGCCCAGGTTTGCGCCAAGGCGGTGGCCATACCCCTTGAAAGGGCCATCAATGGCGTACCGGGCATGACCTATATGTCTACTGTATGCAGCAACGACGGCCTTACTGTCATCAACATCTATTTCAACGTAGACGTAGACCCCGACAGGGCCGCGGTAGCCGTGCAAAACCGCGTGGCCACGGTCATCGATGAATTGCCCGAAGAGGTCATCCGGGCCGGCGTAACGACGGAAAAAGAGGTCAACAGCATGCTGATGTACCTCAACATCATGAGCACCGACAGCTCACTGGATGAAAAATTCATTTATAACTTCACGGACATCAATATCCTGCAGGAGCTCAAACGCATCGAAGGCGTTGGTCTTGTCGAGATCATGGGCGCCAAGGAATATTCCATGCGGGTATGGCTCAAGCCGGACAGGATGGCATCTTACAAAATTTCCACCGACGAGGTGATCGAGGCTATACGCAATCAGAATGTGGAAGCCGCGCCCGGCAAGACAGGGTTGAGCTCGGACAGATCGCCTCACGCGCTGCAGTATGTATTACGCTACACTGGTAAATTCTTCGAGCCCTCCCAATATGAGAACATTGTTGTCCGGGCCGATGACAACGGCTCCGTCCTCCGTCTGAAAGAGATCGCTGACATCGAGTTCGGCTCCCTCACCTACAGCATGGTGTCCAATACGGACGGCAGACCTTCCGCCTCCATCATGATCAAACAGCGGCCAGGCTCCAATGCCCGGGATGTCATCACCAATATAAAGGATAAAATGGCCGAGCTGAAGAAGATCTCCTTCCCAGCCGGCATGAGCTACAACATCAACTACGACGTATCCCGATTCCTGGACGCATCCATCCATGAAGTGCTGCGCACCCTCGTAGAAGCCTTTATCCTCGGATTCATCGTCGTATATATTTTCCTGCAGGATTTCCGCAGTACGCTCATCCCCGCGCTGGCCGTCCCGGTGGCGCTCATCGGGACATTGGCCTTTATGCAGATGCTGGGTTTTTCCATCAACCTGCTCACCCTGTTCGCCCTGGTGCTGGCCATCGGCATCGTTGTGGACAACGCCATCGTGGTGGTGGAAGCCGTACACGTCAAAATGCAGGAAGAGCACCTGGACCCCATGACGGCCACCATCAGCGCCATGAAAGAGATCAGCAGCGCCATCGTGGCCATCACGCTGGTGATGTCGGCCGTATTCGTACCGGTGGCATTCATGTCCGGACCCGTAGGCGTATTCTACCGGCAGTTCTCCCTGACCCTGGCTTTTGCCATCGTCATCTCCGGTATCAATGCGGTGACGCTGACACCGGCGCTTTGCGCCATCATGCTGAAAAATACCCACGGGGCCGGCAAAAAGAGCTTCCAGCAACGGATGTTCACGGGTTTCAACAGGCGGTATGACGGTCTCTCCCGCCGTTACACGGGACTCCTGGGCAGGATCGCGGGCAGGCGTCTCGTAACTCTCTGTCTGCTGTTAGTCTTCTTTGCGGCAAGTTGGGGTTTCAATGCTATCCTGCCGTCAGGCTTTATTCCCACCGAAGACCAGGGACAGATCCTCGTCAATGTGACGACCCCTCCGGGATCGACGGTGGAAAGGACGGAAGCGGTGCTCAAGGAAGTACAGCGACGTACTACCTCGATAAAAGCTATCGAATCCGTCTCGACCCTGGCAGGTTACTCGCTGGTGACGGAAGTGGCCGGCGCCTCGTACGGCATGGCCATGATCAACCTCAAGGACTGGGAAGACCGCAAGGAATCGGTGAAGGACGTCATCCATGATCTCGTCCGCCGGACAAGGGATATCGCCGATGCTTCCATACAGTTCTTTCCGCCGCCCACGGTACCGGGATTCGGGAATGCCAGCGGATTCGAGATCCAACTGCTGGATCGCACGGGTGGTGAGAACCTGGACAGGACGGCCGAAGTAGGCAACAAGTTTATAGCGGACCTAAACAAATCAGCCGAGATCGAAGGGGCTTTTTCCAGCTTCGATCCCAGCTTCCCCCAATATCTCATCAGCGTCGACCAGGCTGTGGCGGCACAGAAAGGCATCTCGATCTATCGCGCGATGGAAACGCTTCAATCCCTGGTGGGAAGCTATTATACCTCCAACTTCATCCGCTTTGGCCAGCTGTATAAGGTAATGATACAGGCTTCGCCGGAATACCGGTCAAGACCCGAAGACGTACTGCGGCTGCAGATAAATAATGATAAAGGAGAGATGGTTCCTTTCTCGACTTTTATAAAAATGGAACAGGTACACGGCCCCGAACAGATCACCCGCTATAACATGTACACGGCGGCCATGATCACCGGCGACGCAGCCTCGGGTTACAGCAGCGGGGATGCCATCGGCGCTATAAGCCGCGCAGGTGACCAGTTGCCAAAAGGCTATAGCTTCGCCTGGTCAGGGATGACAAGGGAGCAGGTGCTTTCAGGCAACCAGGCCATCTACATCTTCCTCATCTGTCTGCTGTTCGTCTATCTTCTCCTGGCAGCCCAATACGAAAGTTTTTTGTTGCCTATGCCCGTTATCCTTTCGCTGCCTACCGGTATATTCGGCGCCTTCTTCTTCCTGAAGATCGCGGGACTGGAGAATAATATCTATGCCCAGGTGGCGCTGGTCATGCTCATCGGGTTGTTAGGAAAGAATGCGATCCTCATCGTGGAATTCGCCATTCAACGGCAGAAGCAAGGCATCTCCGTCCTTGCCGCGGCAATAGAAGGGGCCCGCTCGAGGCTTCGGCCCATCCTG
>DASZVM010000637.1:0-5006 GCA_035547295.1 Puia sp.
TTCATGGAGTTAAAGCCGCCGATGGAAGCTTCGGTGATCGGGGCTTCGGACCCGCCGGCTACGATGACCTTTGCTTTCCCAAGACGGATATAGTTCAGCGCATCCATAAAAGCCGTGTTGGATGTGCTGCAGGCAGACACCGTGGTATAATTGATGCCCATCAGACCATATTTGATGGAGATCATGCCGGAAGCCATGTTGGCTATCAGCTTGGGCACGAAGAAAGGGCTGAAACGAGGCTGTAGTTCGCCGCCTGGCGCCGGTGCGCCTGTGGCGTATTCGCGTACCTGCTCCTCGAACGTCGCCATCCCCCCTTGTCCGCTGCCCCAGATGACCCCTGTGTCAAAAGGGTCCATTTTGCTGAAGTCCAGGCCCGAGTCCTTTATCGCCTGACCGGCCGCCGCCAGGGCATATTGGGTAAAAAGATCGGTACGTTTGATCTCATTACGGTCAAGACTGGTGGAAGCATCGAATTGCCTTACCTCGCAGGCAAAATGGGTCTTGAAAGCAGCTGCGTTGAAATGGGTGATCGGACCCGCACCGCTGACGCCGGCCTTTAATTGGGCCCAGAACGCGGCAGGATCATTTCCCAGGGGAGTGATGGCACCCATGCCCGTTACAACTACTTTTTTCATGATCTATTTTTTTATAAAGTGAATATCGTCTAATAACTGATCTACCATCCTGTCAAATATCTCTTTTCCCAATACCCTGGATAATAACAGGGAGGATAGCAGGGCCGACATCACCAGCAGCGCCCTGTCCCCGGAAGTACCTTCAAATCTCAGCGTCCCGTCTTTGAGCCCCTTATCGAGACAATCCGTCATCCAGTCCAACACCGCCTGGCACATGGTCTTCACCTTTTTCTGTAAAAGATCAGGCAAGGTAAGATAATCCGGGGTCAGGGAGCCGTTGAGACAGATCCAGCCCTTGCGGCTGCCTGAATAAAAATTCTCCACCACCTTCCTCAGTTGCTGACCGGCCTCCAGGGAAGCACATTCCTCCCGGCTTTGAGCGATCTTTTCCAGCTCTCTGTCTACCACGGCCACACCCAGGTCCATTTTAGAGGGGAAATAGTAATGGATCGCCGCATTCCGGACATGCAATACTCCGGCAATATCGCCATAGCTAAAGGCATTATAGCCCTTTGTACGGATAAGTTCCTCCGCCAGGTCGATAATATGGTTGCGGGTGTCCATTAAACGTAAAGATACTTACTTACTAGTAAGTAAAAAATATATTTTAGCTCGTTTTTTGCCCTTCGAGCAGCCGGCCTGTGGCCGTCTTTTTCAGCGTTTAAACATTCTTTTTTCACACATATTTTGTGTATATGCCATACTGGTGCTAACTTGCGCTGCGTTTTTCGTAAAGACTTCTTTCGATCATGACAGATTTATCGCATTTTGATGCCAACGGAGCCAGTAACCCCAAGAACAATATTTTTGGACTCCCTACTTCTGAAGAAGATGCAAGGCTGGTGATCCTTCCTGTACCCTGGGAGGTCACCGTCAGCTACGGCGCCGGCACAGCCAGGGCGGCAGAACATGTCTTCCAGGCCAGCATGCAGGTAGACCTCTTTGACGGGGAGACCGGCAATGCCTGGAAAAAAGGTTTCTATATGCGCCAGCCCGACAGAAAAGTGCTGATGAAAAGCGACTACCTCCGCAAGGAAGCCGAGCTCTACATCGACTATACCTCCAAAGGCGAAGTGCTGGAAAAAAACAGCTTTATGTGCAAGTCCCTCAAAGAGATCAACGAGGGCAGCGCCAATATGGTCAAATGGGTATATGAACAGACGCGCAGCCTGCTTGACAATGGCAAGCTGGTAGCTTTACTGGGCGGTGATCACAGCACTCCGCTTGGCTATTTCAAGGCCATCGCGGAAAAACATGGCGACTTCGGTATCCTGCAGATAGACGCCCACTGCGATCTCCGGAGATCTTATGAGAATTTCGTATACAGCCATGCAAGCGTCATGTACAACGCCCTGCAGGAGATCCCCCAGCTAAAACGGCTGGTACAGGTAGGCGTACGTGACTTCTGCCAGGAAGAATGGGATTTTATCCACAACAGCGATTACAAGGTCATCACTTATTTCGATAAGGATATAAAGGAACGTGCTTACGAAGGACAAAGCTGGAAACAGATTGCAGACGAGATCGTCTCCCATCTTCCGGACAAGGTCTATATCAGCTTTGACATCGACGGGCTTGACCCGAAGCTTTGTCCCCACACCGGCACCCCCGTACAGGGCGGTTTTGAAACAGAGCAGATCTTCTACCTCATAAAAAAGATCATCCAGAGCGGTCGCAAATTCATCGGGTTCGATCTGGATGAGATCGGCGTAGGCGATACGGACTGGGATGCCAACGTAGGGGCCCGGGTATTATGGAAACTTTGTAACTTGCTGGTAGCAAGCAATTCCTGATATGCACTACAAGTATGTGGTTATCCTCCGGCGGGACAGTGAGCGTATGACGAATGCCCTGAGCTTCCTCCTTTGTCTGTCGACAGCCCTTTTTCTTTTATTTGCCGCGGCTACCTCCTTTTTAACGATCACCCCTCCGGTGGCCCTGGCCTGGTTTGATGCCATTATCGGCCTGATATTGCTGACCGGTCTGGCCGTCAACTTAGCCGGCCGCCGGGCGGGACGTACCCGTATCCGTTACCGGTACCTGCTGCTCATAGCAGCGCTGGGATGGCTTGGCAGCCTTATTTTCCCCTGGCTGTCCCTTTTCTTTGTCCTGCTGGCTTTTCTGGAATACCAGACCAGACGCCCCCTGGAGATCGGTTTTGACAGCGACAGGATAGTGATCAATTCATTGATACGCCGCAGGTATGACTGGTCGGATCTTTCTAATGTCATTCTCCGGGACGGACTGCTGACCATCGACTTTAAGAACAACCGTCTTCTCCAAAAAGAGGTCATGGACGACGACGAGGACGAGGACGATGCCGATGAGAAGGAGTTCAACGATTACTGCCGGGCCCGCCTGTCCGAAGTTTTTGAAAGATAATTTGTGGAATACCGTGCTTTTCGCATCCCAGCAAAAAACCGCTGCTGTATGGATTCGATATCACTCCCCGTCATCCATCCAACATTTGAGAAATTAAAACGCTCCGGCAGAGGGCTGCACGCTGCCGCGGGCCTCTTTATCCTGTCACATGCCCTCAGCCATGTCCACCGGCAGGAAGGCCCTCCTCTCTATTTCTGGTGTCAGCTGCTGATATCCCTGGATATATTTATCCTGGTTATGGCCGGACGGGACCTGCTCGTGCTCCCAAGGGTCAATCTTTTCTTCCGCCTGGTGGAGATCATTTTCTTCCTGGGCATCGGCCTGCTGATGTTGCCGGCCGGCAACTGGCTCATAGCCGTGGTCCATCTCTCGCTCAGCATCGGATACAGTTACCTCTTCTATTGTGAAAGAAGCCTTCGTAAAAAAGAGCTCCTCAGCCTGCATCACATCGGTGTCTCCGTCCCCGGACTGCCGGCCGGCCGATTCTTCCTGTGGAGCAATATCAACGATATTCAACCCTTTTACGACTCCATCAGGATCAGCACTTCAGATCACGAAGAACTGAGCTTCGACCTGCAGAAAAATCTAACTTTCTCACAACTGGAACAAATTCACGAATTTTGCAGGCATTACTTAGGAAAATGCTGACAAGATCACCCTACATTCTCTATTCCGACGGAAAAGGGAATATTTTTGAAGACACTAGCTTATATGCCACAGGCCGCAGCGGATGGGATGCTTTACCCGTCCCGGACGAGGATTGGATCGAACTGCCCGACGGAGGCTCCCTCTATGAGCTGCCCGGCCGGAAAGGCATCGGCATCGACGTAACTACGGGAGAAATGCGTTTGTGCGAAAAAGGATGGGCTGTTGCAGCCTTTATCCCTCCGGCACATACAGGACTTTATCTGGCGGCGTATGAGACGGAAAAGGACGCCCCTACCCTGCCCCTGTTCTGTTATACGGCCGCGGCCTGGCTGGACTCCAGATTCTATGTCCCTGCCGTCCGTATCGAGCAGGACATCCGTCAGGACTGCGCAGGATATGATTGGGATATTATCAATGACGGCGTGGACCATATGTTAAAAGCCTATCCTCACAACAGACTGGTACGCCACCTGGCCGACAATTGCTGTCTGACCTATCATTGTCCCGCCGCCCGTAACTATTTTATGGGACGCTGGGAATGTCCGGTACCCAGTTCACCCGCCTGCAACGCCAATTGCATCGGCTGCATCTCCTTCCAGCCGCAGGAAGAATCCATTCCTTCCACACAAGACCGGCTGACCTTCAAACCATTGCCGGAAGAGATCGTGGAATTCACGGTCCCCCATCTGCAAACAGCCCCTTATCCCATCGTCAGTTTTGGACAAGGCTGCGAAGGCGAGCCGCTGCTGATGTGGGAAACGATCCGGGAATCCATTCTTGAAATGCGCAAGCACACCAGCCGGGGCAGCATCAATATCAATACCAACGGCAGCAAACCCGCCGCCGTCCGAGCGCTCTGCGAAGCAGGGCTGGACTCCATCCGCGTAAGCATGAACTCCGCCCGGGCACCCATTTATGAGGCATACTACCGTCCTAATAACTATCGCTTCGAAGACATCGTGGAAAGCCTGAAAGTGGTGCGCAGCTTTGGAGGCTGGGCATCCATCAATTATTTCGCTTTCCCGGGCATGACCGACAGTGTGGAAGAATATGAGGCCTTGCGCAAGCTCATCCGCGAAACCGGTCTTACCATGATCCAATGGCGCAATTTCAACATCGATCCCGATTGGTATATGGGCAGGATAGGCGCTGCCGATACGGGGGAATTCCTGGGGATCAAACAAACCATGGAACTGATCAGGGAAGAATTTCCACAGGTAAGGTTCGGCTATTTCAACCCTCCAATGGAGCGGATCAAAGGAAAGTACGATGTAGATTTCGCACATTGATCAGAGACATGCAAAAGATCATCATCATCGGCGCCACCTCGGGCATAGGCAG
>DASZVM010000638.1:0-4130 GCA_035547295.1 Puia sp.
AACACCCATGCCATAACGGTATTTTTCCAGTTGTTTCTTATAGAGAGGAGTCCAGGAATGTCCTCCCAACTTCAGCAATTGCCGCGGCGTAAGATCCAGCAACAAGGCCTTATAAGAAGGTAAATCCCGTAGTGATCGAACCTCAAATCCGGTGTGTATCACGCCGCCCAAAGACGTAAAATAGGAACCTAAAGCCCGGGCCAGCGACATCGTACCACCACGAGGCAACGGCCAGCCCTTAAGATGCCCCGTTATCATCAGCACCAGCCCGATGGCAGATGTCGTCACATTTGTCAACGGCAACATCGAATGCGCCGCCATCCCACCCCATAACCCCTTCGCTGCAGTCGTTTGCCAGCGCCGCGCAAGCCAATCCGCAGAAGGTAACGCCTTCAATCCAAATTCAGCCATCAACAACGGATGCCGGGGAAAATGCAACGGTCCGAGCACATCAACAGCGATTGACGGCCAATCCCTCACCAACGGCTCCATAAGCTGTCTGTACACCCGCTCGTCGGCACCTAACAACCCCGCCGTCTCCTCTACAGGCCCTCTCAATACAGCAGCGGTCCCATCGTCAAATGGATGCGCAGCCGCCGTTGGCGGATAAATATATTCCAGCCCATGCTGCTCCAGGGGAAGACTGCTAAAAAAAGGAGAACCGGCGGCCATGGGATGTATGGCCGAACAAATATCGTGGATAAAACCCGGCAGGGTCAGCTCTGCACTGCGCATACCGCCGCCGATCTCCGCCTTTGCCTCCAGCAACAATACAGAAAGCCCTTTCTGTTGTAAGGTAATGGCAGCGGCGAGTCCGTTAGGACCGGCACCAACGACCACAGCATCATAGTCCGTCTTCATTTGATGGATAAATATAATCTTATTTCCAGTTCTCTGGTTTAAATAAAACGGCCCCGTCCCGGCGGATCCTCCAGGCGGTGACAGGGTTCAGGTGATATCCTCCCATGTCGGTGCCCCTTGCCTCCACCAACTGACCCAATGCCGGCTGTATATAACCCGTCTCGTCGATTGCCCTGCTAAGTATCTCCGTCTCCTCCCCGCGCCAGTTCCAAAGATGCCGAAAACAAACATGCGCCTTATCCAGGACGGGTTCCTGCAATCTGGCAGGCAGCCATGTCTTGCCTGCATCGGTACTTACCTCCACTCTTTTGATCTTGCCTCTCCCGCTCCAGGCAAGACCCCGGATCTCGACCCAACCTTTCTCCAGCTGTACCGGCCAGGCCGGGAAAGTAATGATGGACCTTGCGTCTATCTCAAAGCTGAACTGGCGGATCTTGCCGTTCTTTACCGGCTCGGTATATTTAGACGTTTCCTCCCTTGTCATAAAAGGCTGATCGGAAAGCTCGATACGCCTGATCCATTTCACGGAGGTATTACCCTCCCAGCCAGGCAGAAGAAGCCGCGCGGGGTACCCCTGCTCAGGCCGTATGGCCTCTCCATTCTGTCCATAAACGATCATCGCATCATCCCATCCTTTGCTGACCGGTATGCTTCTTGTCATCACGGCTGCGTCGGAGCCTTCCGCCAGGAACCAGGTCGCTTTCGGATGTACGCCTACCTCCCGGAATAACGTGGACAGCAATACGCCCGTCCATTCGCTCTGGCTGGTAAGTCCGCAGATATCCTGCGGCGTCATCGTTTCCTTACCCGTCCGGAAATTGCCGGCGCATTCGATAAAGCATATCCGTGATAAAGCAGGGAAACGCCGCAGATCTGCCAGCGTAAAGATAGTCGGTCTGTCCACCATCCCATGGATCAGCAGCTCGTATTTGCGAGGGTCGATAGACGGTATGCCTGCATGATGACGTTCAAAATGCAGATCGGAAGGCGTGATCATCCCATAAAGGTCCTGCAGAGGGCTGCGTGATGAGATATCGGAAGGTTTTCGCGCGGGGTGCTCGAATGGCGATCTTTTGCCCACCGGCCCCGGTAAAGACCCCGGCACCTTCGTTGGATCAGAGGGGGCGGCAGGGACAGCAGCGTGGATGGATTGTCCTGTCACGGTTCGTATAAGTGCGAGGGAAGCCGCTGTAGCCGCACCCCACAACAATTTGCGGCGAGAGAACTTTTTACTCATCTTATTTCCGGTCCTCCGTGTCGGTCATCCGGGATAAAAAATTTTCTTGCAGGCATGACAATGTGCGGCAGGGACTTCGTATCGATGATCTTGTTCGAGTCGATGATCTTGTTGGCATATAGCAGGAAAGCTGTCAGGCCGTATACCTCTTTCGCAGAGAGGGATCCGGGTGCGTTATAGGGCATCGCCCGTCTTGTATAATCAAAAAGTGTCGTCGCATAGGGCCAGTAATTCCCGATGGTCTTCGCTTTGGTAGTATCACCCATGGCCCCTACCAGCCGTGCCTGAGGACCTTCCACACCCGTCCTGCCGTGGCATGCGGCGCATTTGATCATATATATAGCTCTGCCTTCTCTCACCGTCCCCGATCCCCCCGGCAATCCCTTCCCATCCGGCCGGATCGAAATATCCAATGCGGCAATTTCTTTTGCCGTTGCGATCCGGCCAAAACCAAAATGCGAGGGCCATCCGGCTTCAGCATTGTCCCCACGGCCAAAGGCCAGCAGGAGAAAAAGGAAAAGTATAATAAAGAAGGTCCTCATTTTTTAAAGCGAAAGGCACTAGTATTTCCCGGCCTGCAGCGAACTCTCCGTCAACGCCCAATTCCGCGACACCCGATCCAGCACCACATAAATAGAGTCCTTATTCTCATTCACCCCGCTTAATATCACCCTGCTCCCATCCGCGGTATCATACCGTAATATCATCCTGTTCCTCTTTTCCTTCTTCCCCGCCGCCTCTGCATACTCCCGGTCCCTGCGCGTAGAAGCCGCCCTGTCATCTATCTGCGATACCTCATTCCCAATATGCGCCAACGCCTGCTTCGGTATCCAGCTATCCGCCGGCTGCCCTGGCGCTTTTTCCACCCCCGGCTCAAAACCGGCCGCCGGCCTCTTTCCCTTATTAACCTCAGTCCCGCCATCCCCGCCTACCCCGGCAGCACGGTTCCTCCGGTCGGGCACCGACTTATACTTATCCTCCAGGTAAAGCACCTTATCGATCGTATCCGCATAATAGTGGAATACCCTTCTACCTCCTGCCACGCCCGAGATCTCAAATGTCCTGTTTACATCCCGTTGCGGATCACCTCCCCCATTGGAGAGATCAAGGGCTGTAGGTTTATTCACCGTGTACGTCAGCGAAGACCACTTCTCAAACTCTACCTCCTGCCAGGCCACCGTATCCAGCGGTGAATAAGGAATGACCTTATCATTCAGCCGGAACTCCGTCACCGCATAGCTTCCCCGCAAGGTCTTTACACCAGCCACAGCCGGCTGTTTGTAGGGATCATATAAAAAATTGATATACTGCAGGTAGAAAAGCACGAATAGGAACAGGAAGATCGTCAGCGACTTCAATCCTATTCGGACAAATTTCCACCAGGAAGAAGAAAAAGAAGGATAAAAATGTACTGGTGTCGTCACTTTTTCCTGTATCAGCAGACGATAGATCCGGGGCACATCGTCCACCAGCAGAAAAGCCGCCAGCAGCACAAAATAGCTGCTGTAGACATGCACGCCTCCGTCATAGGCAAAATTGACATAGACGATATCCCCCAGTGCGCCCAGCAATAGAATGGAGCCCAGGGTCGTCGTGCGCCGGAAAAATAACAATGTCCCTGCCAGCACTTCCACCACACCGGCAAACACCTGGTACCAGGGAACGATACCTACGGACAGCCAGAATACCTTCTGGGCTGTCATATCGCCAAAATTGGTGTTGAGGATACCAAACCCCGGATATGGCATTTGTACAGGCAGCAGCTTTGTAAAACCAAAACCGATGATCCCGATGCCGGCCCTATACCTGACCACTACCCGCAGCCAATAATAGAGCCTGTTGTACTCACGGCGCTCAGATTTCCGCCACCGGACGATCGCCGTCCAGAGCAATCCTCCTCCAATGGATATCAGCAGGGTAATGATCCAGTTGGCATACCCCAGCAATGTACTTCCAAAAAGCCGGTCGCCAAACAGGTTGATCCCCGAGCCAAAACGGGCGATGTCATACAGATCCCTGTAATGCAGACGGG